>NZ_JBEXFG010000072.1:0-16742 GCF_040606675.1 Streptomyces sp. NPDC005393
GCCGCCGCGTCGGCATCGCCCGCTGGGCCGCCGCCGTCGCCGACCTGCGCGCTCGCCGCCTGGAACTGACACGAGCGGCATTGCAGGAGAACGGCGCCGCCGCAGCCCCGGCAGCGAGCGGTCGCCGGCGCCGGCCGCGTGGCCGCCGCCACGGTGCGCGGCCCGGGCGGCCCGGCGGCCACCGCCGCCGCCTCCCGGGGGCGCCGCGTCCACCAGCCCCAGTTCCCCGGCCAGCCCCCACAGCGCCTGTTTGACGGCCGACTTGGCGTCCAGATCCTGCATCCGGCCGGAGTCGACGGCGGGCTGGAGCTCCTTGAAGCCGGCCGGGATCGCCGTCCGCGCCACCGTCGTCCCGGTCGCCCGCGCGACCAGCTGCGGCTGGACCTCGGCGCCGCGCGTATGCCGGTTGACGACGGTCACGGTCTCCTCCGCCTTGCGGATCTGGAGCCGGTCCCAGAGCCGGACCATCCGCTTGGCGGCGCGCACCGCGACCACGTCCGGGGTGGTCACCAGCAGCGCGACGTCCGCGAGTTCGACGGAGGCCGCGCCCGCCGAGGTCATCTGCGTGCCGCAGTCGACGACGACCAGCTCGAAGCGCGACCGCAGCGCCGCGATGACCTGCCGGGCCGTCCGGTCGGTCACCTCCTCGCCGCGCTCGCCCTCGCCCGGTGCGAGCAGCAGCCCGAGGCCGGTCTGATGGGTGAAGACGGCGTCCTGGAGCACCCGCGGGGAGATGTCGCTGATCTGCGCCAGATCGGCGATCGACCGCCGGAACTGGACATCGAGGTACGAGGCGACGTCCCCGGACTGGAGGTCCATGTCGACGAGCGCGACCTTGCGCCCCGCGGCCCGCGCCGCGAGCGCGAGCTGGACGGCGGTGACGGTGGTCCCGACCCCGCCCTTGGCGCCCGCGACCGCGACCACCTTTCCGCCGGGGCCGGTCGCCGGCGCGTCGCCGCCGCCCCCGAGGTGGCGCCGTACGCCCGTGGCCCACTGGGCGGCGCCCTGGACGCGGGCCGCCAACTCCTCGTACGAGAGCGGTATTCCGGCGATGCCGCGCGCCCCGGCGTCCATGGCGGCCGAGTACAGCGCGGGCCCCGCGTCCGCCGTGACCAGCACCACGCCCACCGCCGGGAAGCGGAGCGCGATCTCGCGGATCAGCTCCAGCGCGGGCGCCGGGGCGATGCGCTCATGGACGAGGACGACCTCCGGCAGCTCCTCCAGGGAGGCGGCCGCCAGCGCGGCGAGGGTGTCGAGCAGCAGGGTCGAATCGCCCACCGGCGCCGACGGTTCGACACCGGGCAGCTGTCCGAGCAGCCCGCCGAGGGAGCGGGCGGCGTCGGGGTCGCCGACGGCCGGCAGAATTCTGATCGTCACCGCGGCACCTCCTCACTCATTTGTCGCCGTCGAGGGTGTAGGTGCGGTCGCCGGGTGCTATCGAGCCGTCGCCGCCGGGGCCGACCAGCGCGAGGCGCACATGCGAGGCGAAGGACTCGGCGTACGCCACGCGCTGCGCGTTCCTGGTGTCGAGCGCGAAGGTGATCGGCACGGCCTTGTCGATCCGCTGGGAGTCGTCCTGATCCGGCTTCAGGGCGGTGATCCGGCCGAGGTCGAGGACCTCCGCGCCCGCGACGATCAGCTTGGAGACCGGCTCGTCGCCCTGCGCCTTGCCCTCGAAGGTCGCGTAGATATTGACCTTCGCACCCGGGGTGATCTTGCCCGCCACCCCGGTCGACGCGTCGATCATGATGGCGATCTCCTGCTGCCCGGCCTTGAGCGCGGGCCGCTCCACGATCATGTCCTCCTGGAGCAGCGACCCCTTGCGCAGCGTGGTCACCGCGATCTTGCCGCGCAGCGAGGCGAGGTCGGTGACGGCGGTGGAGGGCACATAGCGCTTGGGCATGGAGACCTCTCTGAAGTCCCCCGCCTCCAGCGCCCTGTAGGGCTCGACATCCGACGTGAGCTTGTACGCGGTGGTCTCGGGGCCGACCTTCGACTCCACGTCGTCGATGACGGACAGCACTCCGGCGAAGGCGCCGACGGCGCACAGGACCGACAGGAGCAGCAGGATGACTCCGCGGCGCTGGCGTGAATTCATGGGGCGGACAACCTCGTTCGGGGACGTTACCGGCTGGTCAGAGCGGGGCGTTGGGTCGGGAGCAGGGCGGGGATGTCATCGCCGCGCGCCACCGGGCAGGAGCAGAAGGCGCAGCGGTCCCCGATGAGTTCGAAGCCGCACCAGTGGCATTCCTCTCTCCGTACGGACGCCACGAGCTGGTAGAGGACGGAGAGGTCGGGGATGGCCGCCGCGAACTCGATCAGCTTCGGGGTGCCCCACCAGCGCGCCGACTCGGCGGGCAGCGGCACCTCCTCCACGCCCGGTACGCCCCAGGCGGGCGCGAGCGCTCCGGTGACCCAGTCGTCGCGCCCCGCTCCCCCGCCCCCGTAGCCATGGCTGCCCAGCTGCCCTCGTGCGACGGTCATCCGGGTGGCGTATCCGGGCGCCGGCAGCAGGCTCTCGCCGCCCGCCTTGACCAGCCGCGGGGTGGGGTGTGCCAGCACACCGAAGTGCGCGCCCGGCATCCAGGACCTGACGTGTGAGGTGAGGCTGACCGGTACCCGGTCCAGCCTGGCGACGCTGCCGAGCAGCGCGCCCGCGTGGATGTAGTGCGTCAGCAGCCGGGCGGCGCAGGCCAGGACCCCGGGGCTGAAGTCGGAGACGGACAGCTGGCGCAGTTGACGGGCGAGCACGGCGACGGCCAGCGGGGGCAGGTCGAGCGGCATCAGCGCCATCCGGTCGCTCTCCAGGACCGCGCGCACGGTGTGCAGTCTGCGCACGACGGGCGGCGGGGCCGCGGCGGGACAGAGCACGACGAGATAGCCCTGCTGGTCGAGGAGGGCCCCGACCTCGGCGAGCGCGTCGTCGAGCGACTGTGCGTCCGGCGGGCGGAGCACTACGCCCGCCGGGGTCTGCCCGTCGGGCGGCGGAAGCACCAGCTCGCGGCCGGTGACTGCTATCGCGGTGGGCACGTCGGCTACCCCGTCTCACATCGGCGCCGAGCGGCGGCGGCCGCAGGTCGGTGCTCCCCCTGGGTCTGGTGCATCGTCACTTTATCCACGAAAGCCGCGGGAGAGAACAGTTCCCCAGAGTTACGGTCCGCTGCTCCGTGCGGGCGCGCGCATCCTCTTGACAACCCTATTGGTCTGGACCATTTTACGTTTACGCGGTGGCCACCGTCCCCAAGCTCCTGCTTCACGCCAACTTCCCCCTGCATTCCCCCACGGAGGCAGTCATGGACCGTGCCCCCCGCATCCCGAGCACCCGGCTCAGACGCCGGTTCGGCCGGCTCACGAGCACGCTCGCGGCCACCGCGCTCGCCGCCACCGGCCTCGTCCTCGCGGGCGGCTCCACCGCCGGCGCGGCCGACCCCAACCTCGCCCAGAACCCCGGCTACGAATCCGGGCTGAGCGGCTGGACCTGCTCGGCCGCGAGCGGCACGACGGTCACGAGCCCCGTTCACGGCGGCTCCGCCGCGCTCAAGGCCACCCCGGCGGGCTCGGACAACGCCCAGTGCGCGCAGACCGTCGCCGTCAAGCCGAACTCCTCGTACTCGCTCAGCGCCTGGGTCCAGGGCAGCTATGTCTACCTCGGCGCGAGCGGGACGGGGACCACGGACGTGTCGACGTGGACGCCGTCCACCTCGGGCTGGCAGCAGCTCACCACCAACTTCACCACCGGGGCGAGTACGACCTCGGTGACCGTCTACACCCACGGCTGGTACGGGCAACCCGCCTACTACGCGGACGACATCAGCCTCACGGGGCCCGGCGGCGGCAACCCCGGCGACCCCGTACCGGGCGCGCCGAGCGGGCTGAGGACCGGCACCGCGACGTCCTCGTCGATAACCCTGTCCTGGAACGCCGTCAGCGGCGCCACCGGCTACGACGTCTACCGCGACGGCACCAGGGTGCAGGCGGTCAGCGGCACCTCCGCGACGGTGACGGGCCTGGCCGCCGCCACCTCCTACCAGTTCCAGGTGACCGCGGTCAACGCGACGGGCGAGTCCCCCAAGTCGTCCGCCGTCACCGGCACGACCACCTCGGGAAGCGGCGGGGGCGGCGGCTCCGTGCCCCAGCACGCCGTCACCGGCTACTGGCAGAACTTCGACAACGGCGCCACCGTGCAGAAGCTGCGCGACGTCCAGGATCAGTACGACATCATCGCCGTCGCCTTCGCCGACGCCACCGGCACCCCGGGCGGCGTCGGCTTCACCCTCGACCCGGCCCTCGGCTACGGCAGCGAGCAGCAGTTCAAGGACGACATCAAGGCCAAGCAGGCGGCGGGCAAATCGGTCGTCATCTCGATCGGCGGCCAGAACGGCACGGTCTCCGTCAACGACTCCACCTCCGCCAACACCTTCGCGAGCTCCGTCTACGCCCTGATGCGGGAATACGGCTTCGACGGCGTCGACATCGACCTGGAGAACGGCCTCAACGCGACCTATATGACCCAGGCGCTGCGCTCCCTGTCCGCGAAGGCCGGGGCGAAGCTTGTCATCACCATGGCCCCGCAGACCATCGACATGCAGTCCACGTCCAGCGCCTACTTCCAGACGGCGCTGAACATCAAGGACATCCTGACGGTGGTCAATATGCAGTACTACAACAGCGGCTCGATGCTGGGCTGCGACGGCAAGGTCTACTCCCAGGGCTCGGTCGACTTCCTCACCTCCCTCGCCTGCATCCAGCTGGAAGGCGGCCTCAACCCGCCCCAGGTGGGCCTGGGCCTCCCGGCCTCGACGAGGGGCGCGGGCAGCGGCTATGTGGCCCCCTCAGTGGTCAACAACGCCCTGGACTGTCTGGCACGCGGCACCAACTGCGGCTCCTTCAAGCCGTCGAAGACCTACCCCGGCATCCGCGGCGCGATGACCTGGTCCACCAACTGGGACGCGGCGAGCGGCAACGCCTGGTCGAAGGCGGTCGGGCCGCACGTCCACGGGCTGTAGGGAACCGTAGGGACCCGGCTGCGCCTCACTCGAACGGCCCAATGGGCTGCGGCCGGCTCGTCCCCCGGCGCGGGGGCCGGCCCCCAGGAGGCCGGCCCCCGCGCCTGCGTCACGGCTTGGGCAGCTCACACCCGGCCAGGCTGAGGTCTACCTTGTTCCCGGTGGTCAGGCACCGGGTGATGCCGTACGTCTCCTGGGCGTAGTTGATGCCCTGGCGGACCGTTGTCTTCCCGGTCTCGTCGACCTCGCACGGGTTGTTGACGGTGCACCGGCCGCCGTCCTCGTTGCCCGTGTTGTTCACGGCCACGACCTTGCCGGAGGCGGGGTCGACGACGGGCGAGCCCGACGTTCCGCCAATCGTGTTGCAGGCGGAGGTGTAGCGGACCGAGTCCTTCCAGGTCCACTCACCTTCCTTAAGACGATATGCGAATCCGTCGATATTGCAGGAGTAGATCTTCTTCCAGTAGCCGGAGACCACATTGATGGCGGAACCCTGGGCCGGGTGGCTGTCGGACAGCGACAGCGCCTTGATGCCGTACCTCGACTGGATCTGGGCATATGTCGAGCTCAGCTGGTACAGCGAGATGTCGGTGTCGGTCATCGTCGCGTACGCGATCTTGCTGGCCCTGAGGGTGCCGGCGCTGCCGCCCGCGCTGGTCAGCAGGGTGAAGCCGCGGGTGGACGGCTGGTCGACGATCACTTCGCCCGCGCTCGGGAAGCCGCTCTCCAGGCAGTGCCCGTTGGAGAGGACGAGCGCGGGGTCGGTGTCGGCGGATCCCGGCGCCCGGACGACGGAGCCGGAGCAGTTGCTGAGCGCCACCGTGCCCGCGAAGGTGACCGCCTTCGGGGACTTGGCGTGGGACGCGGCCGCCGCGGGGGCCGCGCCCGCGCCCGCGAGGGTCGCGCCACCCAGTAACAGGGCCGAGAGCGCGCCGACGAGAGGTCTGGTCATGGGGGGTGTTCCTTCCCTCGATGAGAAGTTCCTTCGGCTTCGACCATTTCCAGCCCTTGACCATGTCATGCGCATGGCCGAACACTGGCGCAGCAGTCGCTCGCCTCTCACCCCCCAGGAGCATTCATGCGACGACGCATCCGCGGCAGACGGGTTACCGCCCTCACCGCCCTGATGACCCTCGCCCTCGCCGCCCCCATCGCAGCTCAGGCCGATGACCCGGCCCCACGGCCGGGCTCCGGACGCACCGCCCCATCGACCGCCTCCCCGGCCACCACGCCCGAGGTCGCGGCCGATGTCGCGGCCGACGAGAGTGTGCGGCAGTACCGGATCGCCGGCCCCGCCACCCCCGCCGACCGCTCCGCCATCGCCGCCACCGGGGTCTCCATCGACGAGGCGGACGCCCGGTCCGTGGTCGTCACCGCCGACGCCGCGCAGGCCAGGCGGTTGCGCGCGCTCGGCTACCGGCTCACCGAGCTCACCGGCCCGCCCGACCGCAGCGAGGGCCGGTCCACGGTGCCCTTCGACTTCCCCTCCGCCGACTCGAAGTACCACAACTACGCCGAGACCAACGCCGAGATCGACGCGGCCATCGCCAAGTACCCCGCCATTCTCAGTAAGCGCGTCATCGGAAAGTCGTACGAGGGTCGCTCCATCGACGCCCTCAAGATCAGCGACAATGTGGCCACCGACGAGAACGAGCCCGAGGTGCTCTTCACCCACCACCAGCACGCACGCGAGCATCTGACGGTGGAGATGGCCCTGTATCTGATGCACCAGCTCACCGACGGCTACGGCACCGACTCCCGGATCACGAACGCGGTCAACGGCCGGGAGATCTGGATCGTCCCCGATGTGAACCCGGACGGCGGCGAGTACGACATCGCCACCGGCTCCTACCGCAGCTGGCGCAAGAACCGCCAGCCCAACTCCGGCTCGTCGTACGTCGGCACCGACCTCAACCGCAACTGGGATTTCAAATGGGGCTGCTGCGGCGGCTCCTCCGGCTCCCCCGGCTCCGAGACCTACCGCGGCCCCAGCGCCGCCTCCGCCCCCGAGGTGAAGGTCGTCGCCGACTTCGCCCGCAGCCGCGTCGTCGGCGGCAAGCAGCAGCTCAAGGCCGCCATCGACTTCCACACCTACAGCGAACTGGTGATGTGGCCCTTCGGCTGGACGACCAGCGACACGACGACCGGCATGACCAAGGACGACCGCGACGCCTTCGCGACGGTGGGCAAGAAGATGGCCGCCAGCAACGGCTACACCCCCGAGCAGTCCAGCGACCTCTACATCACGGACGGCGCGATCGACGACTGGCTGTGGGGCACGCAGAAGGTCTTCGCCTACACCTTCGAGATGTACCCGGCCTCGGCCGGGTCGGGCGGCTTCTACCCACCCGACGAGGTCATCGGCCGCGAGACGAGCCGCAACCGGGACGCGGTGCTCCAACTCCTGGAGAACGCGGACTGCATGTACCGGTCGATCGGCAAGGAAGCCCAGTACTGCTCCTGAGCCGAGGCCGTAGGGCACGCCGCGGGCGCCGTCCCGGCGGGGAAACCCGCCGGGACGGCGCCTCGTCAATCGCCCTGGCAACCGCCGTACGCAGGCAGGCGGGCGCCCCTGCTCTCAGCGACCCGCAACACGTCGCGCAGCGCCTCACACAGCCGATCCGCGAGGAAGCGGAGTTCCCGCGCGTCTGCCTTGGGCTCGCCCAGCAGCTCCCGGGCGTGCCGGAGGAGTTCCTCACCCATGGACATCTGCACGGCCTCGATCGCGTCCGCACGTCGGCTCAACGGGCTGTCCCCGTCGTCCGACGCCAGGTAACACGGCTTGCCGTCGGGGTCCGACCACGGCAGCAGGCGCAGCCCGGTACTCATGTTCATCAGCTCCATTGAGTTACTTCACGCTGTGTGGCGCTTTCCTCACAGATTGGTGGTTGTTCTGGCTACGCTGCTAGCAGGGCGAGCCTGACCACGCACCTTTCAACTCGGGGAGTCAGCCCATGAAGATGGACCGAAGGCCACGCACCCCCAGGGAGAAGTACGGGGAGGAGCTGAGGATCCGCCGCACAGCGGCCGACATGACACAGGAGGCGCTGAGCGAGATCGTGGTGTGCTCGCCCACGCTGATCAGTCACTTCGAGGCCGGGAGGCGGCTGCCGAACCCGGACGACGCGCAGCGGATCGACCAGGCGCTGGGAACGGACGGGTTCTTCGTCCGGTGGCTGGAGGATCTGGAGACGAAGTGGACCGACCACTTCGCGGCCGTGGCCGAGCTGGAACAGCAGGCCACGCTGATCCAGCAATTTGCGCTCACCCTTGTTCCTGGCGTGCTCCAGACTCCCGCCTACGCACGCGCCCTGTTCAGCGCCTACCGACCCAACCACACAGCCGAGGAACTTGACCGGGAAGTCGTCATCCGAACGGAGCGCGCCCGGCTTCTGGATGGCCCGTCGCCTGTCGTGTGGACGCTCCTCGACGAAGCCGTCCTTCGACGCCACGTCGGTGGCTCCCAGGTCATGGCCGAACAGCTGAACAAGATCGCGGACATGGGCGAAGCGGGACGCCTGCGGCTGCACGTACTGCCCTACAGTGCTGGGGCTCACGCACTCCAACAGAGTCTGCTCACGCTCATGAGCTTCAAGGACTCCGCCCCAGTGGGTTACGTCGAAGGCTTCCTCACCGGCAACTTGATGGATGATCCATCTCTGGTGAACGCTTGCCACACCGCCTACGCTCTGGCCCTGAGCGACGCGTTGTCGCACCAGGAGTCACTGGCCCTCGTCAGGGCGGCAGCAGAGGAACACGCGCATGGTCAGTAGTGAGCACACCGTCTCCGACGCGTCCGCCCTCACCGGGTGGTACAAGTCCAGCTACAGCGGCGGTGATCAGGGCGAATGCCTTGAGGTCGCGCGTGGCCACTCCGCCATACCCGTCCGCGACAGCAAAGACCCGCACGGCCCGGCGCTCGTATTCGAGCCGTCCGCGTGGTCGGCGTTCGTCTCCGCCGTCAAGCGCGGGGAGTTCCCCACCACCTGATCCAGGGTGCGGGCCACACCGCAGGTGGGCCCCTGACCGGCGATGATGCCGACCAGGGGCCACCCGAAACGTGAGCCTGCGTCAGCCGTCGTTCTCCGCCGACGGGATATAGGCGCCCGGCACGTCCTGAGGAGCGTAGATCTTCTTCTCACCCGGGTACGGCTTCGCCCAGTTGTGCGTCTCGTACCACGTGAGGTGGTTCATCTGGGCGGGGGGAGCGTAGTCCGGAACGGCGTTGGGACCGGTCAGCCGCTGCTTCGACTTCCACTGGTCCCACTCGGCGGCGACGTTCTTCATGTTCGTCGGCACCGAGGCCGATGGCACGGCCGCCGCCTTCAGGCTCTGCGCCGCGGGGGTGTCCAGACCACAGGACGGCGCGGTCTTCACACCGTCGGTCAGCGAGGTCCGGTTGGGCAGCGCCTTGAACGGCGTGAAGTCCGGGCGCTGGGTGAACGCCGAGGCCATCGGGGTGGCCGCGGTGTCCTTCTGGTTCATCGGCTGGACCCCGAGGATCTGCTCGATGGTCCGCGCCATGTTGATCTGCGAGTAGTAGTGGCTGTCCACCGTGGAGTGCTTGGCCCAGGGGCTGATGATCTGGACCGGGGCGCGGTGGCCGTCGACGTGGTCGAGGCCGGCCTGGGAGTCGTCCTCGACGACGAAGATCGCCGAGTCCTTCCAGTACTTGCTGTGCGAGATCTTGTCGACGATCCGGCCCACGGCGAGGTCGTTGTCCGCGACCTGGGAGGCAGGGCTCACCGGGCCACCGGTGTGGTCGCTGGAGAGCCAGAACATGTTCAGGTTCGCCGGACCGTTCTTCTCGAAGTCCTTCTTCCAGATCTGTGCCCGGTAGACGTCCGGGACGCTGGTGTCGAACTTCGGGAAGCCGTGCACCGACACGTCGTTGAGCGACGGGATCGGCGAGCTCGAGTTCAGCGGGTAGGCGGTGTCCTGACCGGTCGCCGCCATGTTCTTGGTGTCGCAGTACAGGTTCTGCCAGCTGGCGCCCGACGGCTTGGTCAGGAACTGCTGGAACTCACCGAAGTTCCGCACGGACTTGCGGGCCGCCTGCGCACCGGTCCAGATGAAGCCGGTCTTCTGGTGGCCGAGGGCGTCGTCCTCGGTGTCGTAGCTGCGGGTGTACTCACCGGCCGAGGACTCGGTGTACTCCGGGTTGTCGGACTGCATCAGCCAGTTGTGACCCTCGGCGGAGTTGGTGCCGATGTCGTACGTGTTGTCGAACAGGCCGAACTGCTTGGCCAGGGCGTGCTGGTTCGGCGTGACGTTCTCGCCGAACTGGGTCAGCGACGGGTCGCCGTTGCCCTGCGGCATGTCACCGAAGACCTGGTCGTAGGTCCGGTTCTCCTTGACGAGCAGGAAGACGTGCTTGATCGTCGAGGGGTCGCCGAGCTTGACCGGGACCGGCACCGGCTTGGCCGGGGAGCCGTCGGACTTCTTGAGGGACTCGCCGTTCCAGCCGTTCTGCTTGAAGACCTTGCCGGTGTAGGACCTGATCACGCTGTCGTCGGGCAGCGTGAACTTCTGCACGCTCGACGTCGTGTCGTGGGTGCCGTGACCGCCGGTGGCCTTACGGCGGGCGTCGATGCCACGGGTGTTGGAGACGTACACCTCGTTGCCGGAGGTGGTGATCTCCGAGGGGAAGTAGTCCGTGGGGAGCAGGCCGACGTAGCTGACCGGCTCCTGCGCGGAGGTGAACTTGTAGACGGCGACGGCGTTGGCGCGGCCGAGGGTCACCAGCAGATGACCGTCGTCGGTGAGGGTCACCGCGTCGGGCTCGTAGCCCACGTGGGCCTTGGCCCACGGCTGGGTGGAGATGGTCTGGACGACCTTGCCCTTCGCCGTGTCGATGACCGACACGTTGTTGTCGGCGGTGTTGGTGACGAACACCGCGCCGTTCTTGGCGTACACGGCGGTCGGGTGCAGACCGACCTCGATGCTGGAGACCGCGGCGTCCTGGTTCGCCAGGTCGATGACGCTGACCGTGCCGCTGGTGGTGGCAGCGGTCTTCTGGTCGGCGAGTACCTGCGTACCGTACGAGTTGATCGTGGGCTCGCCGGGCTTGGCCGGGCGGCCACCCTCGTTGCTGACGTAGAGCTTGTCGCCGACGACGGTCATGTCGCGCGGGGCGTTGCCCACGGCCCAGCTCCGCTTGATGGTCCCGGTCGCCGCGTCGATGGAGACGACCCGGTTCTGGCCGTTGACCGCGGAGTACACGGTCTTGTCGTCGGCCGAGAACACGGCCTCGCCCACCAGGGCGTGCTTGGAGCCGTCCGCCGGGATGGCGACGGTCCGCGGGCTGGAGACGCTGCCGTCCGCGTTCACGGTGAACACGGTGTAGCCGTCCGGCTGGCCCAGCCACAGCTGCTTGCCGTCGGGCGAGTACGTCGGGCCTTCCTGGCCCACGTTGTTGCTGCTGATGCGGGGGTTCGACGACGCGGCGTTGCTGACGAGCTGCTGCGTCTTCCAGTTCTTCAGGTCCACGATGGCCAGGGCCGCGCCACCGTCGGTGACCGAGGCGGCCATGTGCGTACCGTCCGGGCTGACCGAGGACGACATGATCTTGCCCTGGTTGATGACAAGTCGGTCGCCGTACGGGGCGATGTACTGGTTGCTGGAGACGACCTGGCCATTCTCGGTGACCTGACCGACCTGGTCCGTGCCGAACTGGTGGGTCTGCGCGAGCGCCGTGCCGGCGGCCACGAGGGCGACAGCGGTGGTGCCCGCCGTCAACAGCGGTATGCGGCGGCCGATGCGTCTGCTGATGAGGCTGATCCGAGCTTCCTCGACGAGTTTGCGGCGGCGAGTTACCTGCATTGAGGGTTATCCCTTCGGGGTGGTGTCGAGCAGTTCGACGTTGCCGTCGAACTGCCACAGCGGGTTCGGTGCGTCCCCATCGGGGGTCCGCACCAGGAAGTAGCCGTTCACTTCCTTCGGTCCATCGCCATCGGCCATGAACCGCCCGTCCGGAGTCACGTCGAGTTGGTAGATGGCCTGTCCTGTGGCCTCGACGCCGGGAAGATGCCAGGTCACGACGCAGCGCCAGTCGTTGCCCGGGCCTTCCGCCGCGACCCTGGTGCTTCCCTTGTTGCACGACGCCGTGGCCTTCAACTGAGCCTCGGTGACGGCGGGTCGGTTGAGTTGGTCGGTCTGCATGCGGTACAGGTGCGCGAACGCCGTGGCGAGCGAGCGCTGCACCTTGTCCTGCTCGATCCCGGAGCCCGTCGCCGGGGTCGTCGCGGCGACGACCGCGAACGACGCGGCGGCCACCCCGACGAGCGGCAGGACTCCGACGGTGATCGCGCGGCGGCCCGAACCGTCGTGGGCCAGGTTGGTGAAGTCGCGCCGTACGAAGAGCACATACGCCAGCGCCGTCGCGACCACGGCCCACACGAGGCTGACGACGATGCCAATCAGCAGCGGGCCGAGTTGCCGGGGGCTGGTGAACAGACCGTTCCAGGAGGTGAGGGCGTAGCTCGGCAGGGCGACGCGCACGGCCACCGGAAGCGGCAGCATCTGGGCGACCGCCATCGCGAGCGAGACGAGCACGGGCACCAGCAGCCCCATCGGGGACCGTCCCAGCGTGACCGACCCGAGGAAGCCGAGTGCGGCGAGCGCCAGGGTCGGAGCGAGGACGCAGACCCAGGAGAGCAGGACCTGAACGGCGGCGTCCGACGGTGCCAGGAGATGGCCGTCGAGACCGACCAGCGGCTGGTTGCCGACCACGAGGAGGCCGCCGACGGTGCTGGAGACCGCGAGCCCGGCCACGAGCAGCAGCAGGACGGTGAGACTGGCCACCGCCTTCGCCACGAAGATCCGCCGAGGCGAGCGGACCGCGACGAGCAGATGGCGCCAGGTGCCGAGCCGGTCCTCGGAGGCGAACACATCACCGGCCACGACCGAGGTCAGCAGCGGGAGCGCCCAGGTCCCCGCGAAACCGAGCATCACCAGCGGCCCGGCCCACCCGGAGGCGAGCATCCAGCGCCCGAAGAGGGTGTCGACGGGAAGCGTGCTCTGCTGGCTCACCCCGGCGACGAAGAGGGCGGGAACGATCCAGCAGGCGAGGACCAGCAGGCGGATCCGCCACTGGGAGACGAGCTTGACGAGCTCGAAGCGACAGGCGCGGGTGACGGGGACGCGACGGCCCCCGGTCACCTGCTCGTGTTCCTGTTCCCGGCTCTGGGTGAGGGTCGCGGTCATCTGCCCGCCTCCTGCTGCTCGGTGAGGGCGAGAAACGCGGTTTCGAGCGGCGACACCACGGGAGTGAGTTCGCGCAGCGCGACGCCCCTCTCCACGAGCCGCACCACGAGTTGGTCGAGGGCGGGCACCAGGGCGCGTACGACGAGCAGTTCGGCGTGCCGCCGTACCCCGGCGTCGTCGACGACCTGGATCCCCGGCGCGTCGTCCGCCAGCCGGCGCGCGGCCTGCGGCTCGGAGGTGAGCAGCCGGTAGTCGAGTTCACGGTTCTCGGTGGCCAGCTTGGACAGCGGGCCGGAGAAGACGACGCGTCCGGCGGCGAGGATGGTCACCTCGGAGCACAGCGCCTCGAGGTCGTCCATGTTGTGGCTGGAGAGCACGACGGCGGTTCCGTCGGCCGCGAGCCGGTTGAGGACACCGTGCACGTGCTTCTTGCCCGCCGGGTCGAGGCCGTTGGACGGTTCGTCGAGCACGAGCAGCCGGGGCTTGGTCAGCAGGGCGGCGGCGAGCCCGAGCCGCTGGCGCATGCCGAGGGAGAAGCCGCGGGTACGGTCGTCGGCGACATCAGTGAGACCGACCTCGGCGAGTACGTCGTCGATCCCCGCCGTGCGCGCGTCGTGGCCGCGGAGTGCGGCCAGCGCGGCGAGGTTCTGCCGTGGGGTGAGCGAGGGGTAGAGAGCGGGGCCGTCCACGAAGCCGGCGACACCGTCGGGAGCGTCGAGTGCCCGCTCGACCGGTGTACCCAGGACCTCCAGGCGACCGCTGTCGGCCACCGCGAGCCCCAGCAGAAGGCCGAGCAACGTCGTTTTTCCGGCGCCGTTCGGTCCGACCAGGCCGTGGATCCGACCCTGCGTCACATCAAGATCGATGCCGTCCAGGGCGACGACATCACCGAAGCTCTTCGTGATACCGCGAGCCCGGATTGCGCGGAGTTCTTCCATGGGTCCCTTCCTTCAAATGCCTCAAGGACCCTATGGATTGATCATGCCGCTCATGGGGATGGAGAGTTGAATGTACGTAGAACATGAAACGACTTGGCATTCGCGACGTCACCGCCGAGCGGGAGCCGTCCCTGTTTCGACCAGCATTCTTTGCTAACACTTGAGCAAAATTGGATGCTCCCATGAATGAGTTGCAATGGTGAATGTTGCGGTGAATGCCAACTGGGCACGGAGCGGAATTGCTTGCTTCGGCGTTGTCGTGGCGAACGCGGCTTCTTCCGCACCTCTGACGGGGCGGTCGTGGACCCCGACGTCAGGATCGACACGCCGCTGCCCGTTGGCACCACGGTCACGATGCAGCGGACCGGTAGTGCTCACCCGCCGGCGGCTACGGACCGTAGTCCCCTCCACGGCCCGACCAGTCCCATTGAGCAGTTCCTTCCGCTTGGAGGGTCACTTGGTAGCCGAGTTGGTTGAGCCGGCTCACCAGGCGTCGGGGCTGCCTGGCCCGGCCGGTGCGTTCGCGAAGTTCGCGCACCCGCCACCCCACTCCCCACCGCCGAAGCGACGGCCCCCGAATCTGGGCGGTTTCCGCCGATCGGGGGCCGTCGTCATGCGGGCGCCGTCCGCTAGATGACGATGCTCAGCAGGGCCGCCACCACGAAACCGGCCACGGACAGCACCGTCTCCAGGACCGTCCAGGACTTCAGCGTGTCGCTCTCGGAGATGCCGAAGTACTTCGCCACCATCCAGAAGCCGCCGTCGTTGACATGCGAGGCGAAGATCGAGCCCGCCGAGATGGCCATGATGACCAGCGCCAGATGGGCCTGGGAGTAATGGCCCTCGGAGAGCATCGGGGTGACGATGCCCGCCGTCGTGACGATCGCGACCGTCGCCGAGCCCTGGGCCACCCGGAGCACCACCGAGATCAGCCAGGCCAGCACGATGACCGGCAGGCCCGCGCTGTCGAAGGCGTCGGCCAGGGCCTGGGCGACACCGCTGCCCTTGAGGACCGCGCCGAAGACCCCGCCCGCGCCGACGACCAGGAGGATGTTGCCGACGGGCTTGAGGGAGGCGGTGGAGACGGTCTCCAGCGACTTGCGGGACCAGCCGCGCCGGATGCCCAGCAGGTAGTAGGCGAGGAACAGGGCGATCGTCAGCGCCACGAAGGGGTGGCCGAAGAACTCGATGACCGAGCGGCCGGTGCTCGGGTCCAGCGCGACGGAGGAGAAGGTCGCGCAGAGGATCAGGACGAGCGGGGTGCCGATGATCGCGAGCACCGTGCCCACCGGGACCGGCCGCTCGGCCGGGCTGACGCCGGAGGCGCGCTGCTGGGCCGCGACCGCCTCCCGGGACTCCTCGGCCGCCTCGACCATGTCCTGCGGTACGGGGACGAAGATGCGCTTGCCGATCCAGGCGGCGTAGCCCCACGCGGCCAGCACCGACGGGATGCCCACGACGATGCCTATCAGGATGACCCAGCCCAGGTCGACATGGAACAGTCCGGCCGCGGCCACCGGGCCGGGGTGCGGCGGCAGGAAGGCGTGGGTCATGGACAGGCCCGCGAGCAGCGGCATCGCGTAGAGGAGGATCGACTTGCCGCTGCGCTTGGCGGCCGCGTAGACGATCGGCGCGAGGACGAAGATGCCGACGTCGAAGAAGACGGGTATGCCGAAGATCAGGCCGGTGAGCCCCATGGCGAGCGGCGCCCGCTTCTCCCCGAAGAGGCCGAGCAGCCGGGAGCTGAGGGCCTCGGCGCCGCCGGAGACCTCCAGGATCGCACCGAGCATCGTGCCGAGGCCGATGATGATGGCGATGTGGCCGAGGATGCCGCCCATGCCGGTTTCGATGAGCGAGACGGCGTCGGACTTCTGGACCGTGCCGAAGAGTTCGGTGACCGACAGGCCGGCGGCCAGGCCCACGGCGATGGAGACGCCCAGCAGCGCCACGAAGGGCTGGAGCCGGACCTTGATGATCAGGTAGAGCAGAAGCGCGATGCCGAGGGCGGCGACGGTCAGCAGACCGGTGGTGCCGTGGATGAGCGCGAGAAGGCCACCCGTGTGGGGTGGGGTCTCGGCAGCGGGGGCGGCCGCGAGCAACATGGGGAACTCCGGTATCCGGGTAGGGGGAGCGCCGCACGGCGGAGGGCCGCGCGGTGGGGGAGCCTGTGTGCGGGTGATCAGAACTCTGACTTCCGGCGACGTGGGGGGTGGAACCCGCGGCGGGCGGGGGCTGACCAGAGGGCAACGGGGGATGTGCGCTCGGGGCCCTGCCCGCCGCGGGGGCTGGAGGGGGGACGGCTGGGGGCACCTCCCAGCGGTAGCTGGGGGCGAGCCGAAGGGGCGCACCGCCGCCGACCTCGCCTCAGTGCCCCGGCTGGGAGCACCTCCCAGCGGTAGCCGGGGGCGAGCGCCCCCGCCCACCTCGCCTCAGTGCCCCGGCTGAGGGCACCTCCCAGCGGTAGCTGGGGGCGAGCCGAACGGGCGCGCCGCCGCCGACCTCGCCTCAGTGCCCCGGCTGAGGGCACCTCCCAGCGGTAGCTGGGGGCGAGCCGAACGGGCGCGCCGCCGCCGACCTCGCCTCAGTGCCCCGG
>NZ_JBEXFG010000072.1:16840-22900 GCF_040606675.1 Streptomyces sp. NPDC005393
GGCTGGGAGCACCTCCCAGCGGTAGCTGGGGGCGAGCCGAAAGGGCGCACCGCCGCCGACCGTCGATAGTGGCTGAGGCGCCCCGGAGGCGAACCGAGCCCCGAAAAAAGGGGGGCTCTCAGCCGAGGACGGCGAGCGCGTCGATCTCGATGAGCAGACCGGCGGGGAGGCCGACATAGACCGTCGTACGGGCCGCCGGCGCCTCCTTCAGGTCCGCGAAGAACTCGTTGTAGATCTCGTTGAGTTCGGCGAAGTGGTCGGTGTCGGTGAGGTAGATGCGCATCATCACGACGTCCTCCCAGCTCGCCCCGCCCGCCTCCAGCACGGCCTGCACATTGCGCAGGGTCTGCAGGGTCTGCTCACGCAGGGTCGGCCCCACGGGGGTGGGCGCCTGACCGGGGACGGCGGGGCCGAAGCCGACCTGACCGGCGACCTGGAGGATGTTCCCCTTCTTCACGCCGTGCGAGAACTTGGCGGGCGGGGCGGTGTGGGTGGCCGGGGTGATCGCGGTCTTCTGCGGCTTCTCGCTCATGAGGAGGTTTCCTCGGCTCTCTTGTCGGGTGTTGCCTTACGTGAGTCGTGCGACTCCTGGGACATGTGGGGGCTGCCGGAGTATTCCCGGCTGATCGCCTCCGCGGTGCGGCGCACCTGCGGTAGCAGCGTGAGGAGTTCCTCCGCGGTGACGACGACGTTCGGCGCCGACACCGAGCAGGCGGCGACGACCCGGCCGTCCGCGCCCCGGATGGGCGCCCCGACACAGTTGATGGACTCCTCGTGGCCACCGAGGTCGGTGGCCCAGCCCTGTTCGCGTACGACCGCCAGCTCCTTGAGGAACGCGGCGGCGTTCGGCGTCGAACGGGATGTGTACGTGGGGTAGGTGAGCCGCTCGGCGAGCGCCCGCCGCTCGGGCTCGGGCAGATCGGCCAGCAGCAGCTTGGCCACGGC
Organism: Streptomyces sp. NPDC005393; assembly: GCF_040606675.1. NCBI lineage: Bacteria > Bacillati > Actinomycetota > Actinomycetes > Kitasatosporales > Streptomycetaceae > Streptomyces > Streptomyces sp. NPDC005393. The sequence continues at coordinate 17,786 of NZ_JBEXFG010000072.1, forward strand.
GGCGACGGTGATCGCGACGGGCTTGCCGATCCGCGAGTACATCCGCACCGGGTAGCGGCTCTCCACCTTGTCGATGTAGAGGACCTCGTTCTCCTCGTACACCGCGAGATGCACGGTGTGCCCGCACCGCTCGTTGAGCGCGACCAGATGGGGGTGGGCGATCTCCCGTACGTCGAGATTCTCGACCGCCTCCTGCGCGAGCGCGAAGAGCCGGGCGCCGAGCCGGTAGCGCTGATCCTGCTGGCGGTAGACCATGCCGTGCTCGTGCAGCGTGCGCAGCAGCCGCAGCGCGGTCGACTTGTGCACCCCGAGCCGCGTGGCGACCTGCTCCAGATTGGCCGGCCCCTCCGCCAGCAAGGGCAGGATGCTCAGCGCTCGGTCGACGGTCTGGCTCATGAGTCGGCTACCTCCACCGCTACGGTCTCGGCCCCCGGATGTGCCGGGTTCGGCAGGTCTGTCCAGCCAGGGCCGCATCGCAGTGTGCCCCACGCGGCGGCGTCGAGCGCCACCAGGCGGTCGGCGCGCTCGCGTGACGGCGGGGTGCCGAGGTCGCCGGGGACGGTGAGGGCGGCGGCGGCCATGAGATGGCCGTGGCGCAGCCGTTCGGCGACGGGCAGGCCGCGCAGGGTGCCCGCGAGGAACCCGGCGGCGAAGGCGTCGCCCGCCCCGACCGGCGCGACGACGTCGACGCGCAGGGCGGGGGCGAAGGTGACGGCGTCATCGCCGTCGGCCCGGCGGGCGTAGGCGGTGGCTCCCACGCCGCCCTGCTTGACGACCAGCGCCTCCGGTTCGGGGAGGGCCGCCCGGATCGCCGCCGCGCCGCGCACCCCCCACGCCGCCTCGGCCTCGTCTTCGCCGACGAAGACGATGTCGCAGCCGCGGGCGAGGTCCAGCAGGACGGACGGGCCCCGGCCCTCGGCCCGTTCGCCGGCGCCGTCCCGCCACAGCGATACGCGGTAGTTGAGGTCGAAGGAGACGAGGGGGCGGCCGGGGGCTCGCGCGGTGAGACCGCGCATCAGGGCGAGGCAGTCGTCGGAGAGGGCCGGGGTGATGCCGGTCAGATGGAGGACCCGGCCGGACCACGCCTGCTCCCGCGGGACCAGCGCCGGGGACATGGCCGCGGCGGCGGACCCGGCCCGGTAGTAGACGACCTCGGCCAGCGGCTCCGCGCCCTCGGCCTCGTCGTCCTCCGTGCCCCGCCCCGCCCCGACGGCCCGCTCGCCCGCCGTACGGAAGTAGATCCCGGTGGGGCGGCGGGGGTCGCGCTGGACGCATCCGACGTCCACCCCCGTGGCCGCGATCTCCGCCACGAGGTGATCGCCGAAGCCGTCCGTACCCACCCGGCTGATCCAGCGCGCGCTGTGCCCACCGCGAGCCAGCCCGCATGCGACGTTGGACTCGGCCCCGCCGATCCCCCGGTCGAAGGCGGGCACATCGGCGAGCCGGCCAGGCCGGGACGGGACGAAGGTCACCATCGACTCGCCGAGGCACACGACATCGACGCTCGGGACAGGGGACACGGGCGGTCTCGCTTCTCGCGGGTGGGGGTAGGCCACACACCGTTGACCCGGTGCTTGGCGGGATGTTAGACAGCCCTGAGCGTTATACGCAATGACCGTTGCATATATTGCAACCAGGATTTTTATGGAGGCGCCTCCATGGCCATCGACCCCAGCGACCCGTCCGTCGCGGGCCTCGCGCGGGAGCGCGTCGACCACCGCTTCAAGGGACTGCCGCCGAACGCCGAGGGCCGCACCGTCGGGGAGCTCGCCGCCGAGCGGCGCTCCCTGTTCACCGGCGGCTTCACCACGCCCGTACTGGCGCTGTCGGCCGAGGCCCTGGAACACAACCTCCAGGCCATGGAGCGCTACTCCGCCGCCCACGGGCTGGCCTTCGCCCCGCACGGCAAGACCTCCCTCGCCCCACAGCTCTTCGAACGCCAACTCGCCCACGGCGCCTGGGGAATCACCGCGGCCGTCCCCACCCAGGTGCGGCTGTACCGGGCCTTCGGCATCCAGCGGATCTTCCTCGCCAACGAGGTCGTCGACGCCGCCGCCCTCCACTGGCTCGCCGCCGAACTCGACGCCGACCCCGGCTTCCGCTTCATCGCCTACGTCGACTCGGTGCGCGGCGTCGAACTGATGGACGCGGCGCTGCGCGAGGCCGGGGCGCGGCGTCCGGTCGATGTCGTGGTCGAACTGGGCGCGGGCGAGGGGGCGCGTACGGGGGTCCGTACGGAGGCCGAGTGCGCGGCGGTCGCCGACGCGATCGCGGCCACCGGGACCCTGCGTCTCGTCGGCGTCGCGGGCTACGAGGGCGAGGTGCCGCAGGCCGACGGCGAGCGGGTACGGGCCTGGCTGCGCCGGCTCACCGCGCTGGCCGCCGACTTCGACGCGGCCGGCCGCTTCGAAGGGCTCGGCGGGTCCGGCGAGGCGGACGAGATCGTGGTCAGCGCGGGCGGCAGCGCGTGGTTCGACGCGGTGGCGGACGTCTTCGCGGAGCTTCCGGAACTCTCCCGGCCGGCACTGAAGCTGCTGCGCTCGGGCGCGTACGTCTCCCACGACGACGGCCACTACCGCCATCTGACCCCCTTCAACCGGATCCCGGACGAGGGCGCGCTGCAGCCCGCCTTCCGCCTCTGGGCCCAGGTCATCTCCCGCCCCGAACCCGGCCAGGCCTTCCTCAACGCCGGCAAGCGGGACGCCGCCTACGACCTCGACCTCCCCGAGCCCCAGCTCATCCGCTCCGCCCGCGACGGCTCCACCCGCCCCGCCAACGGTCTCGCGATCACCGGCCTGTCCGACCAGCACGCCTGGGTCACGGTCGAGGAAGGCGCGGAACTGGAAGTCGGCGACTGGGTCGGCCTCGGCCTCTCCCACCCCTGCACCAGCTTCGACAAGTGGCAGCTGATCCCGGTGGCGGAAGCGGACGGCACGGTCACCGACTACGTCCGCACCTTCTTCTGACCCACCCGCCCCATGCCCGGCGCCGCGCCCCAGCCCCCAGCCGGGGCCCCGCCCCGGAACCCCGCCCGGCTCCGCCACGTGGCCCATCCCGGACCCGCGCCGGGCCTCCGGCCGAGGCCCTGCCTGGCCGGGGCCCGGACCGGACCCGGCCGTCAGGGCCAGGACGTGGACCGGGACAGGACTCCACCCGGAGACCAACCGGCCTCCCCGCCGGTGGGGACACCGGCGGGGACAGACAACCGGACCCGCACCGGATCCGGCAGAGAGATGGACCCGGCCCTCGGCCCGTCAGGGCCGGGGCACGGGCCCGCCGGGCGCTGGGGAGCCCGAGGGGCCCCGCCCCTCGGAAGGCAAGGGCGGGCGGGTGGGGAGACAACCGGGCGCCGTAGGCGCGCGGCCGGCACGAGCAGAGAGGCAGTACCCCGCATGGACCTGGTCATCCGCGACGCGCGCGTCACCGACGGCACCGGAAACGCCGCCTACCGGGCCGACGTGGCCGTGGACGGCGGGCGGATCAGCGCCATCGCCCGGGAGGGCGATGGCGCCCGGCGGCCCTCGGGGCGGCGCGTCGTCGACGCGGACGGTCTCGTCCTCTCCCCCGGTTTCATCGATATGCACGCGCACAGCGACCTCGCGCTGCTCCGCGACCCGGACCACTCCGCGAAGGCCGCCCAGGGCGTGACCCTCGAAGTGATCGGCCAGGACGGGCTCTCGTACGCGCCCGTGGACGACCGGACGCTCGCCCAGGTCCGTACCGCCATCACCGGATGGAACGGCGGTGCGCCCGGAAGTACGGACATCGACTTCGACTGGCGCACGGTCGGCGGCTTCCTGGACCGCCTCGACCACGGCTTCGACGGCCAGGGCATCGCGGTCAACGCCGCGTACCTCGTCCCGCAGGGCACCGTCCGGATGCTCGCGGTCGGCTGGGAGGACCGCGACGCCACGCCCGCCGAGGTCGAGCACATGAAGCGGCTGGTGGCCGAGGGGCTGGAGCAGGGCGCCGTCGGGCTGTCCTCCGGGCTCACCTACACCCCCGGGATGTACGCCTCCGACGGCGAACTCACCGAGCTGTGCCGGGTCGTGGCGGCGTACGACGGCTACTACTGCCCGCACCACCGCTCCTACGGCGCCGGCGCCCTGCGCGCGTACGAGGAGATGGTGGCCCTCAGCCGGGAGGCGGGCTGCGCGCTCCACCTCGCCCACGCCACCATGAACTTCGGCGTGAACAAGGGCCGCGCCCCCGAACTCCTCGCCCTGCTGGACGCCGCGCTCGCCGACGGCGCCGACATCACCCTCGACACCTATCCCTATCTCCCCGGCTGCACCACGCTCGCCGCGATGCTGCCGAGCTGGGCGGCCGAGGGCGGCCCCGATGCGGCCCTCGCGCGGCTGCGTGACGACGCGACGGCCGAGCGGATCCGGCAGGTGATGGAGGTGGAGGGGGCGGACGGCTGCCATGGGGTGCCGATCGACTGGGACACCATCGAGATCTCGGGCGTGAGCGACCCGGACCTCGGCGGCCACGTCGGCAAAACGGTCGCCGCGAGCGCGCGTGAACGCGGCGAGGCCCCGTGGGTCACCGCGCGCCGGCTACTGCTGGAGGACCGGCTGGGCTCGACGATCCTGCAGTACGTCGGGCACGAGGAGAACGTTCAGGCGATCATGAAGCACCCCGTCCACACCGGCGGCAGCGACGGCATCCTGCACGGCGCCAAGCCGCATCCGCGCGCCTACGGGACCTTCCCCCGGTACCTGGGCCACTACGTACGGGAGCTCGGCGTCCTCTCACTGGAGGAGTGCGTGGCGCATCTGACCGGCCGCCCCGCGGCCCGGCTGCGGCTGCCGGACCGGGGTCTGGTGCGTGAGGGCTACCGGGCCGACCTCGTGCTCTTCGACCCGGAGACGGTGGCGGCGGGGGCGACGTTCGAGGCGCCGCGCACGCTTCCGGCCGGGATTCCGCACGTCCTGATCGACGGTCGCTTCGTGATCGAGGACGGCCGCAGGACGGACGTCCTGGCCGGACGCTCCGTACGCCGCACCGTACGCCGCGCCTAGATGAATGAGTCCAAGGGTTCGCCTGCGGAAATGGCACGAGGGCGCCCAATGTCAATGTGTGACGAAAGACCTGGACACCCTCGCAACGGCA
>NZ_JBEXFG010000073.1:0-22888 GCF_040606675.1 Streptomyces sp. NPDC005393
CGCCCTGCGCAGCCAAGCCCTCCGACACCTGACCGGCGGCGGAGCCATGGCCTCCCTCGGCATAAGCCAGGACCAGGCGGAAGAGATTCTGGCCGGTCTCGGTGAGCAGGCCCAGGCAGTCGGCGTGGCGGCCGTCAACGGACCCGGCTCGGTGGTCGTCTCCGGGCCGCCCGAGCAGGTGGACCATGTCGTGGCCACCTGCCAGGAGGTGGGCCATCGGGCGCGGTTGATCGATGTGGACTACGCCTCGCACAGCCCTCAAGTCGATGAGATCGCAGCCGAGTTGACCGAAGTTCTGGCCGGGGTCAAGCCGGTCCCGTCGGGGGTGGCGTTCTATTCGACGGTCACGGCGGGCCGGATGGACACCGCGGGGCTCGACACGGCGTACTGGGTGACGAACCTCCGTGAGCGGGTGCGGTTCGCCGACGCGGTGCGGGCGCTGCTCGCCGACGGCCACCGGGTGTTCATCGAGGCCAGCACCCACCCCGTCCTCACCATCGGCCTGCAGGAGAGCTTCGAGGAAGCCGGCGTCAACGCGGTCACGGTGCCGACGCTACGCCGTGACCACGGCGGCCCGGCCCAGCTGACCCGGTCTATGGCGCAGGCGTTCACCGCGGGAGCCGCCGTGGACTGGGCCCGCTGGTTCCGTACCGGCCCCGCCCCCCACGTCGTCGACCTGCCGACCTACGCCTTCCAGCGCCGGCGGTACTGGCTGGACGGCGAGGGCGGACCCGGTGGCGATCCGGCCGACCTCGGTCTGGTGTCCGCGGGCCATCCGCTGCTGGGCGCCGCCGTGGAGCTCGCCGACGGCACCACTCATGTGCTCACCGGCCGGCTGTCCGCGCGGACCCACCCCTGGCTCGGTGAGCATGTGGTGGCCGGTGCGGTGCTGGCGCCGGGTGCGGTGCTGGTGGACTGGGCGCTGCGGGCGGCCGACGAGGTGGGCTGCGGCGGGGTGGAGGAGCTGGCGCTCCAGGTCCCGCTGGTGCTCCCCGAGTCGGGCGGGCTGCGGGTGCAGGTGGTGGTCGGTGCCGCGGTGGAGGACGGGCGGCGTGAGGTGCGGATGTACTCCCTCGCCGACCAGGCCGCCGAACTCGGCGCGGATGCCGGGTGGGTGTGTCATGCGGTGGGTGTGCTCGGCCCGCCGGACACCGCTCCGGGGCAGGCCGAGGGTCTGGGCGGGGCGTGGCCGCCGGCGGGTGCGGAGCCGATGGCCATCGACGGCTTCTACGATCAGGTGGCGGCGGCGGGGTACGGGTACGGCCCGGCGTACCAGGGGCTGAAGGCCGCGTGGCGCCACGGGACGGACATCCTCGCCGAGGTCGTCCTGCCCGATGCCGCCGGTGACCGGGACGGGTTCGGGATCCACCCGGCGCTGCTGGACGCGGCGCTGCATCCGTCGCTGCTGATGGACCGGCCCGAGGGGCAGGAGGACGACGGCCGGGTGTGGTTGCCGTTCGCGTGGAACGGCGTGTCCCTGTGGGCGACCGAGGCGACCGCGGTGCGGGTCCGGCTGTCGCGGGACGAGCAGCGGGCGCTGCGGATGACGGTGGCCGATGCGGTCGGCGCCCCGGTGCTGACGGTCGACTCGCTGGTGACCCGTCCGGCCGGGACCGATGGGTTGCGGGCCACGGCGGCCGGGCGTGGTGTGGACGGGCTGTTCACCCTGGACTGGACTCCGCTGCCCGCGTCGGCTGTCGCCCAGCCGCCGCCATCGGCGGTCGGCGACGGCGGCTGGGCAGTGCTGGGCGAGGACCGGCTGGGTCTGGTGCCGGGGGTCGCCGACGCGAGCCCGGACGCCTTTGGGCCGGTGTGCCATCCGGATCTGGACGCGCTGATCGCGGCGACCGACGCCGGTCAGGCGGCCCCGTCCGTCGTGCTGACACATCCTCACCCCACCGCCGGGGACCGGGGAGCCGATGACGGGCTGCGGGTGGCCGAGGAGCTGCTGGGGCTGGTGCAGAGCTGGCTGCGGCGGCCCGCGCTGGCCGACTCCCGGCTGGTGGTCGTCACCCGGGGCGCGGTGGCCGCGGGCGGTTCCGACGATGCCACCGAGGTGGATCCGTCCGGCGCCGGGGCGTGGGGGCTGTTCCGCAGCGCGCAGTCGGAGAACCCGGGCCGGTTCGTCCTGCTCGACCTCGACCAGGGCGCCGGGGCGGCCGTCGCGGAGGCGGTGGTGCGCGCCGTGGATCTGCACGAGCCCCAGGTGGCGGTGCGGGCGGGGCGGGTGCTGGTCCCGCGGATGGTACGGGCGGGCGCCGGCGCCGGGGTCCCGGTGGACACCGGGCATCCGGCGGCGGACGACTCCGGTGTGCTCGACCTCGACGGCACCGTACTCATCACGGGCGGCACCGGCACTCTGGGCGGTCTCGTCGCCGAACATCTCGTGCGCGAGTGGCGAGTGAAGCATCTGCTGCTCGTCAGCCGGAGCGGGCCGGAGGCTCCCGGTGCCGATGAACTGGCCGACCAGCTCCATGAGTTGGGCACTCAGGTGCGGATCGCCGCGGCCGATGTCACCGACCCGGACGCGGTGGCCGAGCTGATCGCCGGGGTCGATCCGGCACACCCGCTGACCGGTGTCATCCACGCGGCGGGGGTGCTGGACGACGCCGTCCTCACCTCACAGACTCCGGAGCGGCTGGCGCGGGTGTGGCAGCCGAAGGCCACGGCAGCGGCCCATCTGCACACCGCGACCGCGAAGCTGCCGCTGGCCCTGTTCGTGATGTTCTCCTCGACGGCGGGGACCCTGGGCGCCTCCGGTCAGTCCAACTACGCCGCGGCGAACGCGTACTGCGACGCGCTGGCCGCCCACCGCCGCGCCATCGGGCTGCCGGGGGTGTCGGTGGCCTGGGGCCTGTGGGCCGAGGCCAGCGGTATGACCGGGCATCTGGCGGAGACGGACCGGACCAGGATGACCCGCTCGGGCATCGGCGCGCTGTCCAGCGAGCGGGCGCTGGGGCTGCTGGACGCCGCCGTACGCCACGGCCACCACCACCTGATCGCGATCGACCTGGACGTACGGGCCCTCGCGGGCCGGCCCGCGCTCACCCTGCCCGCTCCCCTGCGGGCCCTCACCGGTGGCGGTACGGCGCGGCGCACCGCGGCCACGAGCCGGCCGCACACCGACTGGGCCGGCCATCTGGCGGCGCTGTCACCGGAGGAACAGCACCGCACTCTGCTCCATCTGGTGCTCACCCATGCCGCGGCGGCGCTCGGCCACTCCGACCCCGGCCGGATCCCGACCGAGCGTGGCTTTCTGGAGCTCGGCTTCGACTCGCTGACCGCGATCGAGCTGCGCAACAGGCTGACCGCCGTCACCGGTCTGCGGCTGGCCACCACGCTCATCTTCGACCAGCCCAATCCGGTCGCGCTCGCCGCGCATCTGCACAGTGAGCTGGCGCCCAAGGACGCGGACGCGCTCACCCCGATGCTGGGCGAACTGGAAAGGCTGGAGAGCGCTCTGCTCACCGTCGCCAGGGACGAAGCGGCATGGGAGGCGCTGCACAAACGCCTTCGGACCACCGTGGCGAAGCTGAACGCCTTGCACGGGGGCGGTGCGGAGGAAGGCGCCGCGTCCGGCCGCATTCAGGACGCCAGCGCCGACGAGATCTTCCAGTTCATCGACCAGGACCTTGGCCGAAGCGACAGCGAGGGAGAGCACATTGGGGGCACACGGTGATTGATGAGCGCAGCCGGAAGAAGCTCATTCTCGAACACAGCCGCCGGATGAACGCGGCCGATGTCGACGGGCTCCTCGAACTCTACGCGGACGAGGTCGGCTTCGAGGATCCGGTCGGCTCGGAACGCAGGACCGGACGCGCGGCGCTGCGTGCGCATTTCGCGGAGCTCGCGGAGGCGCATATCGCCGAGGTGCCCGGTGAGCCGGTGGCGGGGCAGGACGGTGTGCATGTGCTGATGCCGGTCACCGCCACCATGGACTATCTGCCCAAAGGCCCCGTCTTCGCCGGCCGCGGTTGGCTGACGGTCCCCGACGCTCCGGAGACCAAGCGCATCACCTGGGACTACGTCCTGATGATGCGCGCCGGTGCCGGTGGCCTCATTCAGGAGCTGCAGATGTTCTGGGGGAGGTCGGACCTTGGCATCACGGACTGATTTCCCCCGACCGAGGAACCGCACAGGAGGCGTTCATGGCCGATGAGGCGACCCTCAAGAGGATGGCCCTGGAATACGCACGGCGCATGAATGCCGGTGATGTCGAAGCCGTGCTGGAGCTGTTCTCGGACGACATCGTCTTCGAGGACCCGGTCGGTGCCCCTCCGCTCGTCGGAAAAGCGGCACTGCGCGAACATATCGCCTGGTCCATCGAGTGCCAGGTGCATGAGACCCCGGGCCGCCCGGTCACCTCGATGGACGGCCGGCGGGTGGCGGTGCCGACGACGGTCACGGTCTACGCCCCGGCCAAACTCACCTTCTACATCATCGGTGTCATCGAACTCGGTGATGACGGACTGGTCCATCACGCCCAGGCGTTCTGGGGCATCACGGATACGAAAGTGGGCGACGGCCCCGAGCTCACCGGCGTCGCGCATTTCATGGCCGTCACCCAGAACCTCGCGCGGATGGTCCAGGCAAAGGGCAGCCCCAGTCCGGCGTAAGCGGCCGTAAGCGGTGAAGGGACGAAAGCAGAACCATGACCGAACCGAAGCACGGAATCGTCTTGGGCGGGGGCTGGGCCGGGATGCTGGCTGCCCATGTGCTGGCCCGCCATCTGGAGAGTGTCACCGTCGTGGAGCGCGATGTGCTGCCGGACGGGCCCCGGCACCGCAAGGGATCGCCGCAGGCACGCCATGTCCATGTGCTGTGGTCGAGCGGTGCCCGCATCGTCGACGCGCTGCTGCCGGGCACGATCGACAGGCTGCTCGACGCGGGTGCCCGCCGGATCGGATTCCACCAGGACCTGGTGACGTTGACGTCCCATGGCTGGCAGCACCGCTTTCCGCCACGGCAGTTCGCCCTCATGTGCACCCGCCCGTTCCTGGACTGGATGGTCCGCGACCGGATCCTGGCCACCGGGCGGGTCTCCGTACGGCAGCGCGCGGAGATCCTCGATCTCGTCGGTGACGCCAAGCGGGTCACCGGCGTACACGTGCGCGACATGGACAGTGGCGCGCTCGAAACCCTCGAGGCGGATCTGGTGATCGACGCCTCCGGGCGTGGTTCCCGGCTCCGGCACTGGCTGTCGGGGCTGGAACTGCCGCCGCTCGACGAGGACATCGTGGACGCGGGGATCGCGTACGCCACCCGGGTGTATCAGGCGCCGCCCGGCGCGGCCGCCGGATTCCCCGCCGTCAATGTGGCCGCCGACCACCGGCTGCGGCGACCGGGCCGCTTCGGTGTGGTCTATCCGCAGGAGGACGGCACCTGGATGGTCACCCTGTCGTGCACCCGTGGCGCGGGTCTGCCCACGCACGACGACGACTTCCTGCCGTACGCCCGGACGCTGCGCCACCCGATCGTGGCCGATCTCGTCAGCCTGGCCGAGCCGCTGACCTCGGTGGCCGTCTCGCGCGTCGGCGCCAACCGGCGGCTCTACCCGGAGCGGCTCGACACCTGGCCGGAGGGGCTGCTTGTCCTCGGGGACGCGCTGGCCGCGTTCAACCCGATCTACGGCCATGGGATGAGCGCGGCGGCCCGTGCCGCCGCCGCGCTGGACACCGAACTCCAGGGGTCCGGGGGCGATCCCGGGGCGACCCGCCGCGCCCAGCGGGCCATCAGCGCCGCCGTGGACGATCCATGGATCATGGCCGCGTCCAAGGATGTGGAATATGTCGACTGCCGTATGAACGCCACGGATCCACGGCTGACGGGCGGGGTGGCGGCGCGGCAGCGCTTCTCCGATCTCATCGCCGACCGCGCGATGCGCGCCTCCGCGGTGTGTGACGTGGTGACCGATGTGATCAGCCTGACCGCCCCGCAGTCCGAGCTGGCGTCCAGCCGCTTTCTGTCGCTGATGCACAAGGACCGGGCGCTTCCGGAGCTCACCGCGCCACCGCTGACCCCCGACGAGCTGGCCCTCGTGAATCTGAATCCGCGGAGCACGGTGGGTGTCAACGGCTCATGACGAACGAAGAAAAGCTGGTCGACTACCTCAAGTGGACCACGGCCGAGCTGCATCAGACCCGGCAGCGACTGCGGGAGATCCAGTCGGAGCAGGACGACCCGATCGCCATCGTGGGCATGTCCTGCCGGTTTCCGGGCGGTGTGCGCACCCCGGCACAGCTGTGGGATCTGGTGGCCGACGAGCGGGACGCCGTGTCGAGTTTCCCCACCGACCGCGGCTGGGATCTCGAGAACCTCTACCACCCCGATCCGGACCACCACGGCACCTCGTATGTGCGCGCGGGCGGATTCATCTACGATGCGGCCGAGTTCGACGCGGAGTTCTTCGGAATGGGCGCCCGTGAGGCGGCGGCCGTCGAACCGCAGCAGCGGATGCTGCTGGAGCTGGCCTGGGAGGCCGCGGAGAGCGCCGGCATCGATCCGCGGACGCTGCGCGGCAGCTCCACCGGGGTGTACACGGGGGTGATGTACCACGACTACGCCTCCCGGCTGGAGGAGATCCCCGAAGGCCTGCTGGGCTACGTGGGAAACGGCAACGCCGGGAGCGTGGCATCGGGCCGGGTGGCGTTCACGCTCGGCCTGCAGGGCGCGGCGGTCACGCTGGACACAGCGTGTTCGTCCTCGCTGGTGGCCATGCATCTGGCCGCCCGGGCGCTGCGGCAGCGCGAGTGCACGCTCGCGCTGGCCGGCGGGGCCGCCATCCTGTACACCGCGAGCGTGTTCCAGGTGGCCTCCAGCCAGCGCCAGCTCGCCCCCGACGCGCGGTGCAAGTCGTTCGCGGACGCCGCCGACGGCATGGTATACGGGGAGGGCGCCGGCCTTGTGCTGTTGGAGCGGCTGTCCGACGCACACCGCCATGGCCATCAGGTGCTGGCCGTCCTCCGCGGCTCGGCGATCAACCAGGACGGCGCCAGTACGGGGATGGCCGCGCCGAACGGACCGGCCCAGCAGCAGCTGATCCGGGACGCGTTGGCGAATGCCCGGCTGTCCACGGGGGACGTGGACGCGGTGGAGGCGCATGGCACCGGTACCGCCTTCGGCGACTCCATCGAGCTCCAGGCGCTGCTCGCCACCTACGGTCAGGACCGGCCTGCCGACCGGCCGCTGCTGCTGGGGTCGATCAAGTCCAACATCGGTCACACCCAGGCCGCCGCCGGTATGGCGGGTGTGATCAAAATGGTGATGGCGATGCGGCACGGAGTGCTGCCGCCCTCGCTCCATATCGACCGGCCGACACGGCTGGTGCCGTGGCGCAAGGGCGCGGTGCGGCTGCTGACCGAGCGGATGGAGTGGCCGAGGGTCGAGCGGCCCCGCCGGGCCGGGGTGTCCTCCTTCAGCGCGAGTGGCACCAACGCCCATGTGATCCTGGAGCAGCCCACCGAGCCGGTGGAGCCGGCCACTGACGGTGACGCCCCGGTGGCCGGGGTGGTGCCGTGGGTGCTGTCCGCGCGTGGCGTGGTGGCGCTGCGCGGTCAGGCGCGGGCGCTGGCCGCGCACACGGCCGCCGATCCGGGGCTCTCCCCCGCCGATGTGGGCTGGTCGCTGGTCACGACGCGGTCGGCGTTCGACCACCGGGCCGTCGTGGTCGGCAGGGGGCGCGAGGAGCTGAGGGCGGGGCTGGAGGCGCTGGCGGCCGGTGAGCCGCATCCGTCCGTGGTGGGGCCGGAGGCGATCCGCCCCGGCGCGACGGCGGCCCCGGCGGGCAAGACGGTGTTGTCCTTCGGTGGCGAGGGAAGCCACCGTCCCGGTACGGGCACCGAGCTCTACGACCGGTTTCGCGTGTTCGCCACGGCCTTCGACGAGGTCTGCGAGCTGCTCGGGGCGAAAGGGGAGCGCGACGCGTCCTCTCGGGCCGGACTGTTCGCCTCGTACATCGCGCTCGCCCGGCTGCTGGACGCGTTCGGCATTCGCCCCGACGCGGTGACCGGCCAGGCCGTCGGCGAGATCGCCGCCACGCATATCGCCGGGGCCCTCGGCCTTCCCGACGCCTGCCGACTCGTCGCAACCGACACCGACGCCGACAGGGGTGCGGCAGGCTACCAGCGCCCGGCCGTCCCCTCGCCGGACGAGGTCGGTGTGGTCTGGGAACTGGGGCCCGAGCCGTTCCTGACCGCCGCCACGGCACCGCTCGTGCTCTCGCCCTTCCAGAACGAGGGATCCGAGGTGCGGGAACTGACGTACGCGCTGGCCCGGCTGCACACCACGGGCGCCACCGTCGACTGGACCGCCTTCCACGACGGCGGGCCGACGCCCCGCGCCGTCGCACTGCCCACCTACGCCTTCCAGCGACAGCGCTACTGGCTGGAGAACGAGGCTTCCGCGGATCCCGCGCCCGCCAGGGAGACCTGGGTCGACACCGAGTTCTGGGACGCGGTGGAGCGTACGGACATGGCGGCCCTGACACGGGACCTCGATATCCCGGCCGAACGGCGTGCCGAGCTGAAGGACGTCCTGTCCGCGCTGGCCACCTGGCGCCGGCAGCGGCAGTGTCGCTACCGCATCGCCTGGAAGGCGCTGACCGACGTGGTGGCGCCGCGACTGTCCGGGACCTGGCTTGTCGCGACCTGTGGCGAGGGGACGCACAACGCCACGGTGGCCGCCGTGACCGCCGCGCTGCGCGCCCATGGTGCCGAGGTCGTCGCATGCGCTCCGGACCCCGAGCCGACCAGCCGTGACGCGTGGGCCCGGCGGATATCCGAGGCCGTCGCCGAGCGGTCCGTCGCGGGCGTGCTCTCCCTGCTGGCCGTGGACGACGGACCGCCACCGGCCGACGACGGCCTGAGCCCCGCGCTCGCGCCGACGCTCGTGCTGTTCGAGGCGCTGGAGCGGTCCGGCGTCGAAGCCCCGGTGTGGGTGGCCACCCGCGGCGGGGTCGGCATCGACCTCGGAGACCCGATGCACCGTCCGGAGCAGGCCCAGCTGTGGGGGCTGGGCGGCGGGTCGGCGATGGAACACCCGCGGCGCCGGGGCGGGCTGGTCGATCTGCCGGAGAGGTTCGACGACCGGGCCGGACGGCGGCTGGCCGGCGTGCTGTCGGTGGTCCATGGCGAGGCGGAAGTGGCCGTGCGCGCCGACAGCTGCTTCGCACGGCGTCTGGTGCGTGAGGTGCCCGAGCCCGCCAGGGCCCAGCGGCTCCGCGGAACCGTACTGATCACGGCGGCCGGCACCGCTCTGGGCGCGCACACCGCCCGGTGGGCCGCCGAGGCGGGGGCCGGCCATCTGCTGCTCCTGGACACCGCGCCACCGGCCGACGGCCTGCTGGCCGAGCTGACCGCCTCGGGCGTACGGGTGTCCATCGCCACCGCCGACGTGGCCGACCCGGACGCGCTCGCCGCGGCTGTCGCGGACCTTCCGGCGGAGTTCCCGCTGACTGCCGTCCTCCATCTCGCGGCGCCCCTGGGCGATGAGACAGGGCGGCTGGACATGGCGCGGATCGAGGGCGAGTGGACGGCGACGGTGGCGGGCGCGGCGAACCTGGTCGCGCTCACCCGGGACCACGATCTGTCGGCGTTCGTGCTCTGTTCCTCTGTGGTGGGCGTTCTGCCGAGCCCGGATCTGGGCAACCAGGCGCCGGCCCACGCCTATCTGAGCGCGCTCGCGCAGGAGTGCCGGGCGCGGGGCGTCCCGGCGACCTCGGTGTGCTGGGGTGCCATCGACGACCCCGACACGTCCGGTGGCGCGGCCAAGCAGCTCCGCGGCAACGGGATGTCCGCGATGTCCCCGCGATCGGCGGCCGCGATGCTGCGGCAGGCGGTCATGGCGGACACGGCGTCCGTGATCATCGCGGACATCGACGGGAAGTGGGTCACCGCACACGCTTCCGCACTGGGAGCGCATCGGCTCTTCGATGACGTCTCCCATCCTCAGCCCCTCAGCACCCGGACCGCCGTCGGCGACAGCGCCGCCGGCCCGTCCTCGTCCCAGGAGAAACGATGAGCGCATACACCGCAGTCAATAACCATCCCAGCGGCGATGCTTCCGACCCCCGACCGAACGGATCCCCCATGCAGACGGAGAACAGCGAGACCGAACTCGACGGCGCGGCGCTGCACCAGGCGCTCGCCATCGCCACGGCGGAAGAGCGCGAGGACATCCTGCGGGAGACCGTACGGACACAGCTCGCCGATATCCTCTCCCCCACCCCGATCGACGACGACAGCAACTTCCTGGAAAACGGGCTCACCTCGCTGACCGCCCTCGAGCTCACCCGCAATCTCATGACGCTCACCGATGTGGAGATCCCGCTCGTCGCCATTCTCGAATATCCCACCCCCGCCCAGCTCGGCCACTACCTCGCCGAGGCGTACGCCGCGGTCAACTCCGGTGACGGTGCCACGGCTTAGGCCGGCGGCATACGACGAAGACGCCGCGCGTGAGGGGGACGATTCCCCTCCCGCGCGGCGTCTTTGTGATCCGCGCCAGGCGTCCGGCCGACCATCCGTCCAGTCGTCCAGCCGTCAGAACGCGCACTCCACATGCTTGATGGCCTCGACAAAGCTGGCCACCAGCCGCCTCGGCTCCCCCACGGTGCGGATGTCCGGCAGCCGGCCGAACAGTTCCCGGAAGAGCACGGTGACCTCCATTCGGGCCAGATGGGCGCCGAGACAGAAGTGCGGGCCGATGGACCCGAAGCTCATATGCGGATTGGGGTCCCGGGTGATGTCGAACCGGTAAGGGTCGGCGAAGACCTCCTCGTCCCGGTTGGCGGACCAGTAGAAGAGCAGCAGCTTCTCGCCCTTCCGGAAGGGGTGGCCGTTCACCTCGCAGTCGCGGGTGACGGTCCGGCGCATCCAGTTGATGGGGGTCGCCACCCGCAGGATCTCCTCGACGGCTCCCGGCGCGTACTTCTCGAAATCGGACAGCAGGAGCTCCCGCTGCCCCGGATGCTCGGTCAGCAGCGCCAGACCACGGGAGATCGCGTTGCGCGTCGTCTCCATGCCCGCGACGACAAGGAGGATGAAGAAGGAGGACAGCTCCTCGGGGCTCAGCCGCTCACCGTCGATCTGCGCCTGCACCAGCCGGGTGATCAGATCGCCCGTGGGGTTCTTGGTCCGGTCCGCGGCGAGCCGCGAGATATAGTCCGCGAGTTCATGGGAGGTCTTCAGCAGAGCCGAGGTCGCCTGATCGGCCCGGGGAACATATTCCGGGTCGAAGGTGCCGACGATGACATTGGACCGGTCATAGATGAATTCATAGTCGTCGCCGGGAATCCCCATCATTCCGCTGAGGACGGCGATCGGCATGACCGCGGCGACCTGTCGGACGAAGTCACCGGGTCCGTCCGCGATAAGGTCGTCGACAATCTGCCGCGCCGCCTTGTTCGAGGCCGCCTCGAACTCCGCCGCCATGCCGCGGCCGAAGGCGCGCGAGACGAGTCGGCGCAGCCGGGCGTGCTGGGGATTGTCCATATTGATCATCGAGCCGAAGAAGCCGTTGAGCTCCTCCGGCAGATCGATGATGCTGATCGCGGTGGGCAAGGAGCCGAAGTCCTGCGGCCGCCGGCTCACCTCGGCGATATCGGCGTGCCTGACCAGCGCGTAGTAGCCGGACCCGCGCCCGAAGCCGGGCATGGCCGGCTCACGGAAGAGCATGGGCTCCGGCCGTCGGCGCAGCGCCGCGAAGGCCGCGTCGCGATCCCCGTGGGGCTGTGCCCAGAAGGACAAGTCAGTGAGGTCAATGGTGTCGACGTTGGCGAACCTGGATTCCGGGGGATACACGGCGCCTCACTTGGAGCTCGGAGTCTACGGTCGGCAATCGGCACGAATCGCCCGGCGACGGTTACGGATCCGGATCCGGATCCGGATCCGGATCCGGCAGAAATGCGCCTGCTTTCGATAGACGTCCACGCGGCGCCGACGGAACTGCCAAGCAATACCAAGTCTCTCCTGCGCTCAGGCGGTCCAGCTGGGGCCAGCATCTCGTGTCCTCCTTAAGCGCCGCTAATTCGCGCATACATCACATCCACAGCTCTCGAAGAGCCCGCGACGCCCGGCTAGAATTCCCGCATGGATCTTTCCGTGCCCGTAACCGACGATGTGAAATTGCATGTGCGGCACCGGCCGGGAACCGCGTCGCCCCCCTTCCTCCTGGTTCACGGCATGGCCTCCAGCGCCCGGCTGTGGGACGAGGTCGCGGACCATCTGGCCGCAGCGGGACATCCGGTGTACGCGGTCGATCTGCGCGGCCATGGTGACTCCGATACGCCGGCGGAGGGCTATGACACCCCGACCGCGGTCGCGGATCTGGTGGCGGCCGTCGCCGCCGTCGGGCTGCCCCGGGTGGTGGTCGCCGGTCACTCCTGGGGCGGCAATGTCTCCGTACGGCTGGCCGCCGAACATCCCGAACTGGTCGCCGCGCTCGCCCTCGTCGACGGCGGCTGGCTCGAGCCCGCCACGTCCTTCCACTCCTGGGAGGCGTTCGTCGGGGCGCTGCGCCCGGCCTCGTTGGAAGGCGCGACGGTCCAGAGCGTGAGCGACTACTTCCGCGCCATCCACCCCGACTGGTCCCCGGCGGCGATCGAGGCCGCGGTGGCCACCATGCGGGTGAACCCGGACGGCTCGCTGTCCCGGCGCATGTCCACCGAGCAGCACATGTCGATCCTGCGCAGCATCTGGAACGAACCGCCGGGGCCGTATTACGCGGCCATCTCGGTGCCCACCCTGCTGATGCCCGCCATTCCCAAGGGCGCGGACGGGCAGTGGGCGGACCGCATCCGCTCGCGCATCACGACGACCACGGCCGCGCTGCGCCACGCGACCATGCGCGAATACCTCGATTCCGAGCACGATCTGCACGCCCAGCACCCCCAGCGGGTGGCGGACGATCTGCTCGACCTCGCCCACGGCGTTCAGCCGGCTCAGGGCGATCGCTGACCCGCACGCCGCCCCCCCGTACGGGTGCCATATGGGGGGTTCCGTGCGGGGTGATCAGGCCCCGAGCTCACGGTCGATGAGCGCGAACACCTCGTCGGCGGTGGCGGTGGCGAGGTCCTGCTCGGCCGCCCGCTGCCCCGGCTCGTCCGCGGTGGCCGTGTACTTCCACACCAGGGCCTGCAGCCGGTTCACCAGACCGGTGCACCGAGGGTCCTCGGCCGAGAGCCCGGCCAGTGCCGCCTCCAGCTCCTCGACATGGCCGAGCGCCGGATGCGCGGTGCGGCCCTCGTCGGGGCCCACCTGCGCCAGCAGATAGCCGGCCAGCGTGTCCGGCGTCGGGTAGTCGAAGACCAGCGTCGTCGGCAGGCTCAAGCCGGTGGCGGCGCGCAGCCGGTTCCTGAGCTCGACGGCCGCGATCGAGTCGAAGCCCAGCTCCTTGAACGGGCGGTCCGGCTCGACCGCCTCCGCCGCCGGGTAGTGCAGTACGGCGGCCACGTGGGCGCGCACCAGGGCCAGCAGCCGGCCGGCCCGCTCGTCCTCGGCCAGGGCTGCCAGCTCCTGCCGCAGGGCCGGCGCACCCTCGGCGCTGGTGTCGTCGGCGGGTTCCCGCGCGGCCTCGATGGCCTGCCGGGCGGCCGGCACTCCGTCGAGCAGCCTGCTCGTCCGGGCGAGGGTGAACAGCGGTGCGAAGCGCTCCCACCCGACGTCGGCGATCGTCATCTGCGGATCGTCGTGGTCGAGCACCTGGCGCAAGGCGCTCAGGGCCGGCGCGGGGTCCAGGGGCGTAAGGCCCTGCCGCCGGGAACGCTCGGTGTGGGGGGTCAGCAGCGCGTTCGGCTCCTCGCTGCCGTCCGAGAGATCCCACAGCCCCCAGGCGATCGAGAGCGCGGCGCGGCCATCGGCCCGGTGACGCTGCGCCAGCGCGTCGAGGTGGGCGGTGGCGGCTGCGTAGGAGCCGTGGTCCCTGCTGCCCCAGGCGGCGGCGACGGTGGAGAAGAAGACCACGGTGTCCTCGGGGCCCATGGAGCAGAGTTCGGCCATGTGCTCTCCCGCCTCGACCAGTTGGCCGGAGACCTCGTCGGCCAGCCGCTGCGGGGTGAGTTCCATCAGCGGGGTCAGCGCGCCGGAGGCCGAGGTGTGGACGATCGTCCCGATGCGCTCGCCGCCCTGCGTCAGCCGCTCGACGAGGCGTACGACACCTTCCCGGTCGGCGGGCACACAGTCCGCGATCGTCAACTCGGCTTCGAGCGAGCCCAGTTCGGCCTTCAGCTCCACCGCCCCGGGCGCATCCGCTCCCCCGGGCCCCAGCAACACCACGTGTTCCGCGCCGTCGGCCGCCATCCAGCGGGCGACATGGGCCGCCGGCCCGTCGGCGTCACCGGTGATGAGCACGGTGCCCCGAGGCTTCCATGTCCGCCGCGGAGTACGGCTGCCGACCGGGGCGGGCACCAGCCGGCGGCCGTACGCCCCGGCCGGGCGCAGCGCCACCTGGTCCTCACCCGATGCCCCGGCGAGCAGGGTGCGCAGCCGCTCCGGGTCCAGCTCGTGCGGGGTCGCGGGCAGATCCACCAACCCGCCCCACAGAGTGGGATGTTCCAGTGCGGCCACCCTGCCGAGCCCCCACAGCTGGGCCTGGGGCGGAGCGTCCAAGGGGTCATCGTCGCCGATGGAGACCGCGCCACGAGTGGCGCACCACAGCGGTGCGCCGATGGAGGCGTCCACCAGCGCCTGCAGCAGGGTGAGCGTGCCGGTCAGACCGGGCGCCGCCCCGGGGAACCGAGGCCGCGCGGGCTCGTCCAGGGCCAGCAGCGACAGTACGCCCGTGGGTGACGCATCGGCGTACCGGGTCCGCAGGAGCGCCACGAGCTCGGTGCGGTCGATGTCCTCGGACACGTCCAGGTGGCGCACCCGGCCACCGCCCGCGCCCAATGCCCGTACACAGGCGTCCAACCAGCCGTCGGCGCCACCCGTCGGCCGGACCACGAGCCAGGAACCCGCATCGGCCGGGGCGCCATCGGTGAGGCGCTGCCACTCGACGCGGTAGCGCCAGGAGTCCACGGCGGACCGCTCACGCCGCCCGCGACGCCACTCGGAGAGCACCGGCAGCACCGCGCCCAGCGATGACCGGTGGCCGATGTCATCGGCGATGCGCAGCGTGTCGGAGAGCGCCTGCAGATCCTCGCCCTCGACCGCGGCCCAGAACCGCGTCTCGTCCTCGTCCGCCCTGGCCACGGTGGCGAAGGACACCGAGTCCGCCAGCCAGTACCGCTCCCGCTGGAACGCGTAGGTGGGCAGATCGACGGTGCGCGGAGCCGCCGGACCGGTGGGCCACAGAGTGGGCCAGTCGATCCCGACGCCGGCGGTGAACGCCTGCGCGAGCGCCTGGACCAGCTGCGCCCGGCCGCCGTGGTCGCGGCGCAGCGTGGCCACGGTGACCGCGTCGATCTCGGCCTCTTCGAAGCTCTCCTGCATCCCGAGGGTCAGCACGGGGTGGGTGCTGGCCTCGATGAACACCCGGTGCCCAGCGGCCAGCAGCGCATGGACAGCGTCCGCGAACCGCACCGGCTCACGGAGATTCGTCACCCAGTACCCGGTGTCCAGCCCGGTGGTTTCGAGCCGCCCGGCGGTGACGGTGGAGTAGAAGGCCACCTTCGAGGGGACCGGCCGGACCCCGGCCAGCACCTCTCTCAGCTCCTCGGCGATCTCGTCCACCTGCGGGCTGTGCGAGGCGTAGTCCACCTCGATCAGCCGCGCCCGCTCCCCCGCCTCCTGGCACGCGGCCACCGCATGGGCGACCTGGGCCGACGGTCCCGAAATCACCGTGGACGCGGGCCCGTTGACCGCTGCCACGCCTACGGCGGCGGCCTCGTCGCCCAGTCCGTCCAGCAGCTTGCCGACCTGCTCCTGGCCGACCCCCAGGGACGCCATCGCGCCGCCACCGGCCAGCCGCCGCAACGCCCGGCTGCGCAGCGCCACCACCTTCGCGCCGTCCTCCAACGACAGCGCCCCCGCCACCACGGCCGCGGCGATCTCGCCCTGACTGTGACCCACCACCGCCGTGGGCTTCACGCCATGGCCGGCCCACACCGCGGCGAGCGACACCATCACCGCCCAGAGCACGGGTTGCACCACATCGACCCGGCCCAGATCCGCAGCGCCCTCCGCACCCCGCAGGACGTCCGTCAGCGACCAGTCGACATACGGCGCCAGGGCCTGTTCACACTCGGCCACCCGCGCCGCGAACACCGGTGAGGCGTCGAGAAGTCCCGCGCCCATCCCCGCCCACTGCGACCCCTGCCCCGGAAACACCAGCACCGGGCCCAGGTCTCCGGCCGCCGCGGCGGCCCCGGGGTGGATCACACCCGAGTGTGTCTCACCGGCGGCCAGCGCTTCGACGGCCGCCATCAGCTCGTCACGGCTCTCGCCCACCACCACCGCCCGGTAGTCGAACACCGACCGGGTGGTGGCCAGCGACCAGCCCACATCGGCGGCGGACAGCAGCGGATCGGCTGCCACACGCCCCGCCAGCGCCGCCGCCTGGCCCCGCAGGGCCCGTCCGCTACGGGCGGACAGCACCCATGGCACCACACCGGTCACCGGGACGCCGGACACCGGCGCATCGGACACCGGCGCATCGGACACCTGGGCCTCGGGCACCTGGGCCTCGGGGTCGCCGGACGCCCGATCGGCCGGGCCGCTCGGCTCGGGCGGCGCGGGCGGCGCTTCTTCAAGGATCAGGTGGGCGTTGGTGCCGCTGATCCCGAACGAGGACACCCCCGCCCTGCGCGGACGCTCGCCCGTCGGCCACTCCACGGGCGCGGTCAGCAGCCGTACCCCGCCGCCCTCCCACTCGACATGCGGGGTCGGCTCATCGATATGCAGGGTGACCGGCAGCGTCTCGTGCCGGAGCGCCATCACCATCTTGATCACACCCGCCACGCCCGCCGCCGCCTGGGCGTGGCCGATGTTCGACTTGAGGGAGCCCAGCCACAAGGGCCGTTCGCTCGGCCGGCCCTGTCCGTAGGTGGCGAGCAGCGCCTGTGCCTCGATCGGGTCGCCGAGGGAGGTCCCCGTGCCATGCGCCTCCACCGCGTCGACCTGATCGGCGGCGAGGCGCGCGTTCGCCAGGGCGTGGCGGATCACCCGCTCCTGCGATTCGTCGTTGGGCGCGGTCAGCCCGTTGCTCGCGCCGTCCTGATTGATGGCCGAGCCCCGGATCACCGCCAGCACCCGATGGCCGTGGCGCCGAGCGTCCGACAACCGCTCCAGCAGCACCAGGCCGACGCCTTCGGAGAAGCCGGTGCCATCCGCGGCCGCCGCGAAGGACTTGCAGCGCCCATCGGGGGCGAGGCCACGCTGCCGGGAGAACTCGGCGAAGGCGGTCGGCGTGGTGAGCGCGGTGACACCGCCGGCGAGCGCCAGATCGCATTCGCCCTGCCGCAGCGCCTGGCCCGCCAGATGCATCGCGACGAGCGACGAGGAACACGCCGTGTCCACCGTCACCGCCGGCCCCTCCAGCCCGAAGGTGTACGCCACCCGGCCCGAGACCACACTGGTGAGGCTGCCGGTCGTGGCATAGCCCTCGAAGCCCTCGGGGATGCGCGGCATCCGGGACAGATAGTCCTGGCTGGACACCCCCGCGTACACACCGGTCGGGCTGCCCTTCATCGAGACGGGGTCGATGCCCGCCCGTTCGAACAGCTCCCAGGACACCTCCAGCAGCAGCCGCTGCTGTGGGTCCATCGCCAACGCCTCACGCGGGCTGATCCCGAAGAACTCCGCGTCGAAGCGGTCGGCGTCGCGCAGGAATCCACCGTGCCGGACATAGCTGGTGCCCGGGTGGTCGGGGTCCGGATGGTAGAGGCCCTCCAGATCCCAGCCGCGATCGGTGGGGAATTCCGCGATCCCGTCCCGGGCGGAGGACACCAGCTCCCACAGCTCCTCGGGGCAGCTGACGCCGCCGGGGTAGCGGCAGGCCATGCTCACGATGGCCACCGGTTCCTGGGATCGCTCCTCCACCTCGCGCAGTCGCTGACGAGCCTGCCCGAGATCCACCGTGACCCGCTTCAGATACTGGCGGAGTTTCTCTTCCGTACCCGACATCAGTCCTCACTCACGGTCAAGAGGGCAGTTCCCTGTCGATGAACTCGAACAACTCGTCGTCCGACGCGGACTCAAGGGCACCGTCGTCCACGGTGTGGTCGGCGGCCTCGGCGGCGCCGTCACTCAGCCGCCACAACAGCGTCTCCAGCCGCTTCGCCAGCCTGCCGCGGGCCTCGCCGTCGGGAGCGCACCGGGTCATCGCGGCCTCGAGCTTCTCCAGCTCGCTGAAGACGGGCGCCGAGGTGTCCGCTTCCGCCGGGCACAGCTTGTCGCGCAGCTCGTCAGCGATGGCGGAAGGCGTCGGATGCCTGAAGATGAAGGTCGCGGGCAGCCGCAGCCCGGTGGCCGCGGCGAGCCGGTTGCGCAGCTCGACAGCGGTCAGCGAATCAAAGCCCATGTCCTTGAAGGGCGTACCGCTGTGCACGGCGTCGGCATCGGCGTGGCCCAGGACCGCTGCCGCCTGCGTGCGTACCAGGCTGAGCAGTACGCGGTGCCGCTCGTCCGGTGGCACCGCGGCGAGCTGGGCGATCAGGCCGGCGGCGGGCCGTCCGGTGGCGGCGGTTCGCCGTGCGTGCGTGCCGCTGTCGGTGAGAGCGCGCAGCAGGGCGGGCAGGGTGTCGACGGGTTGAGCGGCCAGGGCCCGGACGTTGAGATGGACCGCCGCGGGCTGTGGATCGCCGTGCCAGCAGGCGGCGTCCAGGAGCCCCAACGCCTGTTCGCTGGACATGGCCGCAATGCCGGAGCGGACCATCCTGGCCAGGTCGGCCTCGGCCAGATGCCCGGTCATACCGCTGGCATCGGCCCACAGACCCCATGCCACCGAGACCGCCGGCAGGCCCATGGCCTGGCGGTGCGTGGCCAGTGCGTCGCAATAGGCGTTCGCGGCCGCGTAGTTGGCCTGGCCGGGGCTGCCCACGACCCCGGCTGCCGAGGAGAACATCACGAACATGGCGAGCCGAAGATGCGCGGTGGCGGCATGCAGATTCGCCGCGGCCACGGCCTTGGCCGCCCACACCCGCGCCAACCGCTCGGGGGTCTGAGACGTCACCACCGCGTCATCCAGCACGCCGGCCGCGTGCACCACCCCGGTCAAGGGGTGCGCCGGATCGATGCCGGCGATGAGGTCGGCCAGGGTGGCGGCGTCGGCGACATCCACCGCCGCTATCCGTGCTTCGGCACCCAGCCCGTCCAGGCGGGCCACCAGCTCCTTCGCGCCGGGGGCGTCCAGGCCTCTGCGGCTGACCAGCAGGAGGTGCTTGATGTTCCAGGTACGGACGAGGTGTTCGGCGACCAGCGCGCCCAGGGTGCCGGTGCCACCGGTGATCAGTACGGTGCCGTCCGGATCCACCGCCGCCGGTACGTCCAGCACCAGCTTGCCGATGTGCTTCGCCTGACTCAGATACCGCAACGCCTCACGCGCCCGGCTCAGCGGCCACGCACGGACGGGCGGCGGCGCCAGCACACCGGCTGCGAACAACTCGCTGAGCTCGCGCAGCATCCGGCCGATGCGGTCCGGGCCGGCCCCGGTGACCAGGTCGTAGACCCGGTACGTCACGCCTGGGCGCTCGGCCGCGATCTGCTCCGGATCGCGGATATCGGTCTTCCCCATCTCCAGCAGCCGGCCGCGCTCGCCCAGCAGCCGCAGCGAGGCGTCGATGAAGGGGCCCGTGAGGCTGTTGAGCACCACATCCACGCCCCGGCCACCGGTCGCCTCGCGCAGCACCTCCTCGAAGTCCAGATCCCGCGAGGAGGCCCGGTGCCGTTGGTCAACGCCCATCTCCTCCAGCACCGCATGCTTGCCCGGACCGGCCGTGGCGTAGATCTCGGCGCCCAGATGGCGGGCGATCCCCACCGCTGCCGTCCCCACACCACCCGTCGCGGCATGGATCAACACCGACTCGCCCGGCTGGAGCCCGCCCAGCTCCACCAGGCCGTACCAGGCGGTCAGATAGGCCACCGGTACAGCGGCGGCCTGCTGGACAGTCCACCCGTCCGGAATCGGCGCCAGCAACCGTGCGTCCGTGACCGCCAGGGGGCCGAACGATTGGTCGAGTACGCCCATGACCCGATCGCCCACCGCGACATCGGTGACGTCGGGGCCGATGTCCACCACCACTCCGGCGCCCTCGCCGCCCAGCCCGGTCTGCCCCGGGACCATGCCCAAACCGACCAGTACGTCACGGAAGTTGATACCGGCCGCGTGGACGGCGATACGCACCTGGCCCGCGCCCAGGGGCTCCAATACCTCCGGGCAGGCCACGGGCACCACGTTCTCCAGGGTCGCCGTGCCCGCCGTGTCCAACCGCCATGCCGCCGGCTGCTCGACCGGGCCGACGAGCCCCGCGCCTCCGGTACCGGCAGGCACCAGGCGGGGCACCACGGCGCGCCCCGCGCGCAGGGCCAGCTGGGGCTCGTCCGCCTCGATGGCCCGCGCCGTAGCCGCCCGTACCACGTCGTCACCGTCGGCCTCGGCCTCGGCATCGAGATCCAGCAGGATGAAGCGGCCGGGGTTCTCCGACTGCGCACTGCGCACCAGGCCCCACACCGCGGCGGCGGCCACATCCACGCCGCCCCCGGAAGGGCCGCTGCCCTCAGGGCTATCGACCGCGACGGCACCTCGCGTCACAATCACCAGCCGGGCATCGGCCAACCGCGGATCGGCCAGCCAGCCCTGCACCAGCCCCAGAGCACGTTCCACCGAGGCCAGCCCCTCGGCCGCGTCAAGGCCGATGTCCGTGGGCAGAACGTCGGCAAGGACCACCGAGGGGACGGGCTCCTCGCCATCGAGCGCCGCGACCAACGCCGCCAGATCCGGATAGCCCTCGGCGCCCAGTACGGCCCAGCCGTCGTCACCGGCCACCGGCTCTCCGGAGCCGGGCGCGAGTGGCAAGGGGGTCCAGTCGAGGGTGAACAGACTGTCCGTGCTGTGAGCCACCGTCGTCCGTAGCTGATCGACGCTCGCGGGCCGCATGGCGACCGAGTCGACCGTGAGCACCGGGGCTCCGACCGCGTCGGCCACGGTCACCCGCAGCCCCCGCTCGCCCTCCGCGCTGTCCTGGTGCGGAGAGAGCCTGACCCGGACCGTGGTCGCCTCGGTCGCCCACAACGCCATGCCGTTCCAGGCGAACGGCAGCCACACCTCGCCATGGGCGGGCGCGTCGTCGGTTTCTGTGTCTGTGTCTGTGTCTGCGTCTGTGTCTGCGTCTGTGTCGAGCTGGTCGATCAGCAGCGCAGGGTGCAGGGCGGCGTCCAGCAGCGCAGGGTGGATGCCGTATCCGGTACGCTCCCCCGCGGCCTCGGGCAACACCACCTCGGCGAGCACATCCGCGCCGTCCCGCCACACCGCCCGGAGCCCCTGGAACGAGGGCCCGTACGCGTATCCCGAGGCCGCGACCCGCTCGTAGAACCCCTCCGCCTCGAGCCGCTTCGCACCCGCCGGGGGCCATGCACCGCTCAGTCCCACCACCTCGTCAGAAGAGCCCGAGGGTGGGCGCAGCACGCCCTCCGCATGGCACACCCACCCCGGGCCTGAGTCGGCGTCGCCGTCGGGGCGGGAGTACACCTGGACATCGCGGCGACCGTCGTCGCCGCTCGCGCCCACCACCACCTGCACCCGTAGCCCGCCCGCCGGCGGCAACACGAGCGGGACCCGCAGCGCCAGCTCGTCCACGCCACCGCAGCCGACCTCATCGGCCGCCCGCAGAACCCACTCGGCCAGCGCCGCACCCGGCACCAGCACCGCGCCCGCCACCACATGCTCGCCGAGCCACGCATGAGTGCGCGCCGAAATCCGGCCCGTCAGCACATGACTGCTTCCGTCAGCGAGCTCCACGGCGGCGCCCAGCAAGGGATGCCCAGCGGAGACCAGACCGAGGTCGGCGGCGTCGCCCGCGCGGCCCCCACGACCGTGGAGCCAATACCGCTCACGCTGAAAGGCGTAGGTGGGCAGTTCGACCACGCGGGGTGCCGGGGAAGCGGGGTAGAGGGTGGTCCAGTTGATGTCGACCCCGGCGGTGAACGCCTGGGCGAGCGACCGCACCAGTTGTGCCCGGCCGCCGTGGTCGCGGCGCAGCGTGGGCACGGTGACCGCGTCGACACCCGCCTGTTCGAAGGTCTCCTGCATCCCGATGGTCAGTACGGGATGGGTGCTGGCCTCGATGAACACCCGATGCCCATCGGTGAGCAACGCCTCGATCGCCTCGGCGAACCGTACGCGCTCCCGCAGATTGGTCACCCAGTACGCGGTATCGAGGCCGGTCGTATCGGCCTGGCCACCGGTCACCGTGGAATAGAACGCCGTGCCCCTCCCAGACGTGTCGATCGGGCGGATGCCGTCCAGCACACGCATCAGCTCATCGTGGATCTCATTGACCTGGGGGCCATGCGAGGCGTAGTCCACCTCAATCAGCCGGGCGCGGTCCCCGTTCTCGTGGCACGCGGCCACGACGGTTGCGACCTGCTCCGGAGGACCCGAAATCACCGTCGAAGCAGGCCCGTTGACCGCCGCGACACCAACCCCAGCGACCTGGTCACCCAGCCCGGACAGCAGCCCACCGACCTGCTCCTCACCGACACCGAGCGAGGCCATCGCACCACCACCGGCCAGCCTCCGCAACGCTCTGCTACGCAGAGCCACAATCTTCGCGCCGTCCTCCAACGACAACGCCCCCGCCACCACAGCCGCCGCGATCTCACCCTGACTATGACCCACCACCGCCGCCGGCCTCACCCCATACCCCGCCCACACCGCGGCCAACGACACCATCACCGCCCACAACACCGGCTGAACCACATCCACCCGGCCCAGATCCGCCACACCCTCCACACCCCGC
>NZ_JBEXFG010000074.1:0-22151 GCF_040606675.1 Streptomyces sp. NPDC005393
AAGCCTTCAACTCGTCGTCGATCCGGGCGTAGAGTGCCGTTGCGAGGGTGTCCAGGTCTTTCGTCACACATTGACATTGGGCGCCCTCGTGCCATTTCCGCAGGCGAACCCTTGGACTCATTCATCTAGTGCAGGGGCCGGAGCCGGCCACACCCGATTTCTCAGCCCAGCCGCGGGATCTCGATGGCCGGGCAGCGGTCCATGACCATGTCCAGCCCGGCGGCCCGGGTGCGCTCGTAGGCCGCCGGGTCGATGACCCCGAGCTGGAACCAGACGGCCTTGGCGCCGATGGCGACGGCCTCGTCGGCCACCGCGCCCGCGAGGTCGCTGTTGACGAAGGCGTCCACGACGTCCACGTCGAACGGGACCGCGGAGAGCGTCGGGTACCCCTGCTCGCCGTGCACCGTCTCGGCCTTGGGATGTACGGGCACGATCCGCTTCCCGTAGCGCTGGAGGACGCCCGCCACGCCGTAGGCCGCGCGCCGCTGATTGGCGGAGAGTCCGACCACCGCCCAGGTGTCCCCCAGCTCCGTGAGGATCGTGCGGACCGTCGCTGGGTCGCCGTACATGCCTGCCTCCTGCGGTGCGTGAACCGGCTTGTTCGGAAAGCAACGGACGCGGCATCCGAGAGATTCCCCGGCGCCTCGGCTGGTGGATCTAGCCCCTCAGGAGCCGTCGTGTCTCGGCTGCGATCTGCTGGGTCTCACCGGTGGCGACGACCACCACCGGGACGTCCGCTCCGGGGTGGTGGATTCTGCGTGTGCCCTCGTCGCGCAGATCATTCAGCGGCGGAACGGACAGGTGGCCGCCTACGCCCAGGACCTGGAGGCCCGAGCAGATCTCCTCCCGCACCTCGGGCTGGTCCTCGCCGATCTCGCCGGTGAAGACCAGGGCGTCGAGCCGGTCCAGCGAGGCGGCCATGGACGCGATGCCGCGACGGCAGCTGTGGACGAAGACGGCCAGGGCGCCGGCGGCGCGCGCGTCCCCCTCCGCTCGCGCCCGCACCAGGGCACGGGTGTCTCCGGAGGTGCCGGAGAGACCCAGCAGGCCGGAGCGCCGGTGGAGGGCGTCCTCGAGCTCCTCGGCGCTCAAGCCGTGATGGCGCTGGAGCCACAGGAGCGCCCCCGGATCGACGCTGCCGCTGCGACGGCTCATCACCAGACCATCCAACGGGGTGAACCCCATGGTGGTGTCCACGCTGCGGCCGTCGCGCACGGCGCAGGCGGAGCAGCCGCCGCCCAGGTGGACGAGAACGGCCTGGAAATCGCCGATCGGACGGTCCAGCGCTTCGGCGGCCCGCTCCAGCGTCCAGGCGTAGGAGAGCCCGTGGAATCCGTAGCGGCGCAGCCCGTACTCGACGCGCCACCGCTCCGGGACGGCGTACTCGTACGCGGCGGCAGGCAGGCTCCGGTGGAAGACCGTGTCGAAACACGCCACGTGCGGAATGTCGGGCAGAAGCTCCATGGCGGTGTCCACGACCGCGAGAGCGGGAGGCAGATGCAGGCGTGCCAGCCCCGAAGCCTCCTTCAGCAGTGCGCGCACCCGCGCGTCCACCAGCGCGTGCACCGTCAGATGCGGGCCGCCGTGCACCAGACGGTGTCCCACCGCGGCGGGGGCCGGCACGCCGGCCAGGAAGCCACGCAACTCCTCGGCCGTGTCGGGGCCGGGGGCGGTCTCGGTGGCACGCCCGGCGATCCGCGTGCCGTCCGCCGCGAAGAGGGCGAGCCGAAGGCTGGAAGAGCCGGCGGCGAGGACCAGAACCGGCTCGTCGGGAGACAGGGTGGTATGCATCGCTGACGTCTCGTCAGACCGTGGGCCGCGGATGCCGGAGGTCATCAGCGGCCCTCCGGCCGGAGTCCGTCACCGGGGCCGGATAGTACGGGATTCTCCATGACCCTGCCACTGAACCAGACCTTCGGATGGGCCTTGACCAAGGGGATGATCAGGTCGCCGCTGAACAGCTCCAAGTCGTACATGCAGACTCCCACCTGTGGATAGGACCGCAGCCAGCGTGTCGCCTTCGTCTCATACCGGATCACGTCACGGATGAAGGCGGGCTGCACCAGGGGCCCGGCCCAGCTCATATCGGCGGCCAGGCGGGCGAAGTGGCCGTCTCCGTGGCGGAAGGTGTCCGCGGACCAGGCATACAGCAGATCCAGCACGCCATCGCCGTCGAAGGCGCCGTTCAGCAGATAGCTCTCCTGCGGCTCCTTGATCTGGAAGTGGTCCGGCGTGCCGTCCGCCGAAGGGATCTCCGTGGCCGGCACATCGCGGAATGCCCTGCCCTCGCCCCGGGCGGCCAGCAGGAGGCAGATATGTCCCTCGCGGAGGCCGTCCGCGACGAACGGCGAGAGGAGCTGGTCCCGCTCGGCATGTCCCCGGTACAGCGCACACACATGGTCACCCGCGGTCAGGGCCACTCCGCCCACCGACGCGACGGCCGCCGAACCGGCTTCCCCTCTGTCCTGAGCCATCGGTCTCTTCCGATCGGGACTAGCCGCCCAGTACCTTCCACACCCGGGTGGCGACGTGCAGATTCAGCCGGCTGTCGACGTCCGCGAGGTCGCTGCCGCTGACGTCGCGGATGCGCTGGAGCCGGTAGCGCAGCGTGCTGCGGTGGATTCCGAGGGCGGCGGCCGTCCCGTCGTAGTTGCCGCCGCACTCGAAGTACTGGGAGAGGGTCTGGGTCAGATCCGCGTGGTGTGCGGCGTCGTAGTCCAGGAGCGGGCCGAGCCATACCCGGACGAACTCTTTGACCTCCCGGTAGTCGCCTCCCGGCCCGAGGATGCGGTAGAGGCCCAGTTCGTCGAAGGCCGTCGTGCCGTTGGGCGACCCCGAGCGCTGCCGGACCTCGAGTGCCCGCAGCGCTTCACTGAAGGAGCGCGGTATCTCGCCCGGAGTGTCGCAGCGGCCCCCCACCCCGATCGAACCGGTGGGTGAGCCCAGTTCCCGGACCACCGCCTGGTGCAGCGCTTCTCCGCGCGGCCGCCCCTGGCATACGAGGACGGCCATGCCCGGCCTTCTGGCCGGCAACGACCGCATCCGCAGACTCGCGGCCGCACGGCCGACGGCCTGCACGAACGCGTCGTCGGCCGCCCTGCCCGCCCACTGCACCACGGCGAGATAGTGAGGGCCGTGCAGATCATGGCCGACGGCGGCGGCCCGGGCGTAGCCGCTCTCGTCATCGGTGCCGGTGATCAGATCGTCGACCAGCTCACGGCGCAGCCGCAGCTCGACCTCGGCGAGGGTGCGCAGATGGGCCAGTTCCAGGGCCAGCGCGGCGCATGCGTGGTCGAGGGTGAATTCCTCCTGCTCACCGGCGCTTCCCGCCGTGTCGACCAGGGCCATGGCACCGAGGACCTCGCCGCGATAGGCGGCCAGGGCGATGAGCCGCTTACCCACCCGCACCGGGCGCAGCCGGCGCGCCGCTTCCTGCAGCAGTTCCTCGTGCTGGGTGGCGTCGGGTTTCGGGTACGGATCGGGGCGGCCCGGTCCCGCCCAGGCCTGGAGGTTGCCGAAGCGGTCCTCGACGGCGACGGGGTATCCGGTGAGCCGGTGTACGGCGCCGGCGATGCCCGCCACACCGCCACCGCTCGCCGTCGCCTCGCTGAGTACATCATGGACGGTGCGCTGGTGCTCCAGCTCGGCGACGGAGGTGGCCAGCCGGGCGTTCACGGCCGCGCGGCCCTCGTTGAGCTCCCGCAGCTCCCGGGCGTGATCGCGTTCGCTCCGCCGGGCCGTGGCGTTCGTCAGGGCCGCCGCGGTCTGCTGGGCGAGAACATGGATCAGGAAGACATCGTCGCCGGCGGGCCGCGTCGGCGCGCTGACCACCAGATAGCCGATGCCCCCGTTCCTCGTGTGCAGGGCGACGGCCCACCCCCACTTCCGGCCCGGCACCCGGATCGGCCCTTCCTGGCCACGCAGGTGCTGAAGCTGGTCGTCCAGGTCGGAGATGGCGTGCGGCCATTCGACGGGCGTACGGACCGGGGGCTCGCCGAGGGTGAGGAAGCCCGCCTCGGCCCGGCAGGGACCGAGTGCGCCCACCGAGCTCAGGGCGAGCCGCAGGATGTCACGCTCGTCCTGGCCGTCGTTCATGATCATGGAAAGCACGAACAAGCTGAAGAGGTTGGCCACGTGTTCCCGCCCCCAGGCCTCCCGCTGAGATCCGTCAGCCCTGCCCGAGATCGCGGTCATGGTGAGGATTCCGGCGCCTTCCTGGAGAACTGTTCCCCCGACTGCCGTCACCCAGGCTACTCACCCATGTCGGGATTGCACCGATACATTCCTCTCCGGGGTCGCGACAGCCCCGGTGCGGCTGGCGCGGACCGCCGCCGCTTCCGCCTAGGCTCGGCTGCGTGACGTGGGCGCAATCGCTGAAGGAGATTGTGCGGTCCGGGCTAATGATCGAGCGGAACCGGCTCGAACCCCTGGTCGCGTTGCGCGCGGCGGCCGGAGTGGCCATCGTGATCGGGCTCGCGCTGTGGGCCGTCTCCCCGACATATGCCGCCTCCGCCGCGTTCGGCGCCTTCTCGGCCGGTGCCGCGACGTTCCAGCGGAGCTGGCGGCCGCGCAAGGTGATCGCGCTGGCGGCGGGCGCCGGCCTGGCCGTCAGCACCTTCCTGGGCTATCTCGCGGGGGCGCACCTGGTGCTTTTCCTCCTGCTGCTCGCCGCGTGGACGTTTCTCGCGGGGATGGCCTGGGCCGCGGGGCCGACCGCCGGGATCGTCGCGACGGCGACGGTCGGCATCATGCTGGTGACCGTCACCCTGCCCACCACGGTCGAGCAGGCCCTGGAGCACGCCGCGGTCATCGCATTCGGCGGTGTGGTGCAGGCGACGCTCATCCTGCTGTTCCCCATCCGCAGATGGGGAGCTCACCGGGACGCCCTGGCCGACGCCCTCGCCGCCGTGGCGGACTACGCCAGGCGGCTGAGGCAGGACCCGGTGGCCCCGTTCGACCCGGAACCGCTGATGACCGCCCGGAGCGCCGCCATGCTCACGCCGTGGCAGGCGCGCCATCGGCCCGCCGTCCTGCACGGTCCCCGCGGCCTGGCTGAACGCGTCCGCCCCGTTGTCGCCGCCCTCGCCGACCCTCGGATCGGTGCTCCGGTGGAGGGGCCGGGACGGGACCGGGCACGGGAGCTGCTGGGCGCGGCCGCCCGGATCCTGGACTCCGCCGCCCGCTCGATCCGTCGCGGCACCCCGGTCAGGACGCCCTCGGAGGCCATGGAGGTCCTGCGGATCGACGAGGAGGACGAGGTGTTGGAGGGGCCCGCGCGACAGGCCGCTCAGAAACTGGCCGACCTGCTCACCGAGGTGGTGGAGATCGCCGACAGCGGCGACACCCACGTGGTGAGCGGCCGTACCTCCGGTGGGGCGGACCGGCCGCCACTGGTACGGCCGACGATGCTCCAGCTGGTGCCGGTCGTCCTCCGCGCGATGCGCCGTGAACTCCACGGCGACTCGCCCGTGTTCCGGCACGCCGTGCGTCTCGCGGCGGTGGCCAGCCTCGGCTATCTGCTCGGTACGGAGCTCCCGCTGGGGCATGGCTACTGGGTGCCGGTCACCTCCGTGATGGTGATGCGACCGGACTTCCACCGGACCTACAGCCGCGCCGTGGCCCGCTTCGTCGGCACCTCGGTGGGCGTCGGGCTGGCCACGGGAGCGGTGGAGCTGACCCACCCGCACGCCTACCTGGCCGGCGGGCTGGCCGTGGCCTCGGCCGCGCTGACGTATCTGCTGATGCGCACCGGGTACGCGGCCTCGCAGGCCTCCACGGCGGCGTACGTCGTCTTCCTGCTCGGGATGGGCGGCCAGGAGTGGCACCAGACCGTGCGGGACCGGCTCCTGCTCACCCTGCTCGGCGGGGTGCTCGCGATGGTGGCCTACGTGATTTTCCCGGCCTGGGAGACACCGCGGCTGCGCGACCGGCTCGCTGACTGGCTCGCCGCGACCGGTCGGTACGCGGCGGCCGTGGTCGGCGGCTATGCCGATCCCGGGCAGCACCGTGCCCGGGTACGGCGGGCGCTGCTCGCCGGCCGGAGGGCGCACGCCGCGTGGGACGAGGCATTCGAGCGGGCCAAGCGGGAGCCCGTGCGTCATCGAGGACTCAGCCCCAGCGAGGCGGAGGAGGCCGAGGATGCGATCAACTCGTCCGGGCGGGCGGCGATGCTGCTGGAGACCCACCTTCCGGAACGCGGTGCGCGCCCTGTTCCGGAAGCCGCGCGGTTCGCGGAGGCCCTGGAGGCGGACACCGCGCAGGCGGCGCGGGATGTGCGGGAACGGCGGGACCCGGACTGGCACCGGGTCAAGGAGGCGCTCGACGCCTGGGAGGGTACCGACAGCGGAAGGGATCCGGTGGTGCGGCGTGGGGCGGAACTCCTGGTGCGGGCGCTGGAGGAGCTGACGACCGCCGTAGGCCGCACGCCACTGGAACGGGACGTCGAGTCGTCCCGGCAGGAGCGGCGCGCACAGGTGGAAGAGGAAGAGAAGAAAGAGGTGGCCGGCCGGGAACGCGAAGCCGCGCGGCGGCCGCCGACGGAAGAGGACTGACCCCGTGGGCCGTCCGGATGGTCGCGGACGACGTCGGACGAAGGGTGGCCGTAGAGTTGCTCGTATGGTGGACGCGGATGTGTCGACCTCTGCCGGGGCCGCCGAGAAACTGCTGGAGGAGCTGGTCAGGGCCTCCCAGCACGCCTCCCCTGCGGAGCTGCCGGAGGTCCTGAACCGCTATGCCGGGGCCATGAGCCTGGGCCGTGCCGTCGTCTATCTGATCGATCTCCAGCAGAGGCTGCTGATGCCGCTGGCCGAGGACGAGCCGGACCTGCGGGTCGACGCGTCCCTGGCCGGATGGGCCTACCGCACGGACTCCCTGCGGGTGGAAGAGGACGGCTCGGGCGGGCTGGCCGTATGGCTGCCGCTGGTCAACGGGGCGGAGCGGCTGGGAGTCCTGCGACTGCGGATGGACAGCCTGGACGGGCTGAAGCTGTGGCGGAGCCGGGCGATGGCGTCGCTCCTCGGCTTGATGATCACGTCCAAGCGCACCTACATCGACACCTTCGCGCAGCGGACACGGACCCGGCCCATGCAACTGCCCACGGAGATGCTGAGGGCCTTTCTCCCGCCACGCTCGATCGGCACCGGCCGGGTGGTCTCCACCGCGGTCCTGGAGCCCGCCTACGAACTGGCCGGCGACGCCTTCGACCACTCGTTCACCGAGGACCTGCTGCACGCCACGATCCTCGACGCCATGGGCCACGATCTGGCGTCCGGCCTCGCCACCTCCGTGGCCATGGCGGGTTCCCGCAATGCCCGGCGCACGGGCGCCGATCTGGCGGCGCTCGTCACCGCCGTGGACAAGGCGCTGTCGACATGGCTTCCGGATCAGTTCTGCACCGGTATCTTCTCCCAGCTGCACATGCCCACCGGAGTGCTGCGCTGGTCCAACTGCGGACACCCGTCACCCTTGCTCATCCGCCGCCACCGACTGCTCGAGAAGGAACTGGAGCGGGCTTCCGAGCCTCCGCTGGGTCTGCCCGCCAGCCTGACCGGCGGTCCGCGGCAGATACACGAGACGACCCTCGAACCCGGCGACCGGATTCTGCTCTACACGGACGGTGTCGTGGAATCGCGCAACGAGGGAGGCGAAGAATTCGGCTTGGAGCGTTTCACCGACTACATCATCCGGTCGACCGCCGCCGGGCAGAACGCCACGGAGGTGCTCCGCCTGCTCATCCACGCCATCCTCGATCACCGGCGCAACGAACTCAGCGACGACGCCACGATTCTGATGATCGAATGGCAACCGCCGGGACCGTAAGACGATGTCCTCCGTGGTGAACGAGGTTCGCGACGTGACCTACCTGGCCACGGCCACGATGGATGAGCACGGCGTCGTGACCGGGTGGAGCGAGGGGGCTCAGCAGCTGCTCGGCTACCGGCCCGAGGAGGCCGTGGGACGAGCGGTGAGCGATTTGCTCGCCGGGGCCGCCGCCGAGGAGGCCGGGCGATGCCTGGCCGGCCGGTCGAGGTGGAGCGGACGGGTGGCGCTGCGCCATCGTGACGGCCACCGCGTGGACGTGGAGCTGCTGGCGCACCGCGTGGTGGCGGACGGCGGGGCCACCGGGTGGCTCCTGGTGTCCGCCGTGGCGCGGGAACCGCGGCCGCTCGAGGCCGACGCGCCGGCGCTGGGAGCGTTCGCCCAGGCCCCGTGCATTCTGGCGGTCTTCGACACGGACCTGCGACTGGTGCGGGCGAACGCCGAAATGGAGGCCGCCGCCGCCCTCACGGAGGATCGGATGCGCGGTCTGCGGCTGCCGCAGATCTGGTCGCACCCGGACAGCGAGAAGACCGAGCAGGCCATGCGCCGCGTGGTGGAAAGCGGCGAACGGCAGTCCCTGCAGGCCTATCTGCGGGTGCCGGGCGAGCGCCGCGAACACGCGTGGTCGGTCTCCCTCGCGCCGCTCAAGGACCACACCGGCCATGTGTACGGCGTGTGCTTCGCGGCGCACGACACGACCCGGCAGCACCAGGCCCAGCAGCGGTTGCTACTGCTCAACGAGGCGGGGAAGCGCATCGGCAGCACCCTGGACATGGCACATGTCGCCCATGAACTGGCCGACGTGGCCGTCCCCCGGCTCGCCGACTTCGCCGGCGTCGACCTGCTCACCTTCCTCGATCGTGGCGAAGAACCGCCCCCGGACCGGCTGTCCGGCCCCATCACCATGCGTCGCGCCGCCCATCGGTCCGTCCTCCCCGGAACCCCGGAGGCCGTGGCCGACGTGGGTGAACTGGACATCCACCCGGAGTCCTCACCGTCGGCCGAGTGCCTGGCCGAAGGCCGGGCCGCCCTGTACCAGGTGACCGACGATCTCATGGCCCGATGGGAGGCCCAGGACCCCGCCCGGGCCGCCCGGATCCGGGAGTACGGGATCCACTCGGAGATGGTGGTGCCGATGCGCGCTCGCGGTGTCACCTTCGGCGTGGCGTTCTACGCGCGCCACCGGTCGCCGGTGCCCTTCGCCCAGGACGACCTGCTGCTGGCCGAGGAGATCACGGCCCGAGCGGCCGTGTCCATCGACAACGCACGCCGCTACAAACGCGAGCGCATGACGGCCATGGCCCTGCAGCGCAACCTGCTGCCGCAGCGCTTGCCCGACCTGACAGCGATGGAGGTCACCTCGCGCTATCTGCCCTCCGAAGCCTGGGCCGGCGTAGGCGGCGACTGGTTCGACGCGATCCCGCTCTCCGGCGCTCGCGCCGCCCTGGCGGTCGGCGATGCCGTGGGCCGCGGCATCCAGGCGTCCGCCGCCGGCGGGCGGCTGCGCAGCGCGATGCGCACCCTGGCCGATATCGATCTGCCTCCCGGCGAGCTCCTCACCCACCTCGACGACCTCGTCACCCGCCTGTCGGCCGACGAGGATTCCGAAATCCCCGGGGCCACCGGCGCCACCTGCCTGTACGCCGTCTACGACCCGGTCTCCCGCCACTGCACGCTCGCCAGCGCCGGCCACCCCCCGCCCGCCGTGGTCACCCCGGACGGCACCGCCGACATTCTCGACCTCCCCAGCGGCCCGCCCCTCGGACTGGGCACCCTGCCCTTCGAAGCGGTCGAGACCGAACTGTCCGAGGGCAGTCTCCTCGCTCTCTACACCGATGGCCTGGTCAAGAGCCGCGACCGCGCGATCGACGAGGGACTCGACGCGCTGTGCGACGCCCTCGCCCAACCGGCCCCGTCCCTGGACGCCCTCTGTGACACCGTCCTGCGAACCCTGCTTCCCGGCCGCCCCGAGGACGACATCGCCCTGCTCCTCGCCCGCACCCGAGCCCTCGGCCCCGACCGGGTCGCCACCTGGGAGAT
Source organism: Streptomyces sp. NPDC005393 (assembly GCF_040606675.1). Classification (NCBI taxonomy): domain Bacteria; kingdom Bacillati; phylum Actinomycetota; class Actinomycetes; order Kitasatosporales; family Streptomycetaceae; genus Streptomyces; species Streptomyces sp. NPDC005393. Next base: position 9,859 of record NZ_JBEXFG010000074.1, read on the forward strand.
CCCCGCGGACCCCGCCGTCGTCTCCCAGGTCCGGCGGAACGTCACCGACCAACTGATGGCCTGGGGACTGGAGAAGGTGGTCTTCACCACCGAGCTGATCGTCAGCGAACTGGTCACCAACGCGATCCACTACGGTCAACCACCCATCCGGCTGCGCCTGATCCGCGACCGCACGCTCATCTGCGAGGTCTCCGACGCCAGCAGCACGGCACCTCATCTGCGCCGGGCCCGCGCGCTCGACGAGGGCGGCCGCGGCCTCTTCCTGGTGGCCCAACTCGCCCGGCGCTGGGGCACCCGTCTGGACGCACATGGCAAGACCATCTGGGCCGAGCAGGATCTCTCCACCGACTGAGCGGGGCCACAGCATCGCTCCGCGCCGACTGCGGTCGCGTACGGGGAGTCCGGATGAGACGGTGGAAAGAAAGAGGCGACTCGTCTCCCAGCAGGCGGTGAGTGCCGCCATCGCACCGCGGCCGCACGGACGGCCTCCAGCGTCTGCCCCCGGAACCCGGGCCATGGCGCGCGGGATCGCAAGCGTCGTGGACGCCGGATCCCGGATGACGGTCGCGCCACCATCCATCCACCATCACTCGTGGCCTCTTCGGGCCGGATGACGACAGTGGGCGCATGCGCGTGGTGGTGAGACGGGGAGTGATCATGAAAGCAGCTGTTTACGAAGGGCCGCGGACGGTGACGGTCAAGGACGTGCCGGACGCGAAGATCGAGCACCCCTGCGACATCCTGGTGAAGATCACCACCACCAATATCTGCGGCTCCGACCTGCACATGTACGAAGGACGCACCTCGTTCGAACCAGGGCGCACCCTGGGGCACGAGAACATGGGACAGGTCGTCGAGGTCGGCTCGGCGGTCAGAAAGGTCAAGGTCGGCCAGTATGTGGTTCTGCCGTTCAACATCGCTTGCGGCTTCTGCAAGCAGTGTGAGCGCGGGCTGACGAACTACTGCCTGACCATGCAGCCCGTACCCTCCTGGGCCGGAGCCGCCTACGGATTCGCGGACATGGGGCCCTACCAGGGCGGCCAGGCAGAGCTGTTGCGCGTACCGTACGGCGACTTCAACGCCCTGCGGCTGGGTGAGGACGCCGAAGAGCGTCAGACGGACTACGTGATGCTGTCCGACATCTTCCCCACCGGCTACCACGCCACCGAGATGGCCAACGTCAAACCCGGGGACCAGACCATCGTCTACGGGGCGGGCCCGGTGGGACTGATGGCGGCCTATTCGGCGGTTCTCAAGGGGGCCGGCCGGGTATGGGTGGCCGACTTCCACAGCGACCGGCTGAGCCTGGCCGAGAAGATCGGCGCCATCCCGATCGACACCAGGGAGCAGGTCCCGGCCGAGGTCGTCAAGGAAGCCACCCTCGGGCTGGGGGCCGACAACGGCTGCGAGTGCGTCGGTTACCAGGCCCACGACCCGGACGGACACGAAGACGCCAGCCTGACCATGAACGGTCTGGTCGACACCGTGCGCTTCACCGGCGAGATCGGCGTCGTGGGCGTGTTCGTACCCGAGGACCCGAAGGGCGCGGAGGTCCAGAACGAACTCGAGGCCCAGGGCAAGGTGCCGCTCGACTTCGGCTGGCTGTGGTTCAAGGGCCAGAAGGTCGGGACCGGCCAGACGCCGGTGAAGAGGTACAACCGTCGTCTGCGTGACCTGATCGCCGGCGGGAAGGCCAAGCCCAGCTTCGTCGTCTCCCACGAGCTCCCTCTGGACCAGGCCCCCACCGGATACGAGCACTTCGACCGCCGCGACAACGGCTGGACCAAGGTCGTTCTCCACCCGGACGGTGCCGGCTGACCCCGGGTCGGGGTGCCGCCGACCTGATGCCCGGAGGTCCATGACGTAAGGGCGTATCCGGCCGCGCGGGGCGATCGCCCCTTCCCAGGTCCGCCTGGTGAGGGGCGTCGGCCTGCCCGGGCCCTCGCCGTCCGGCCCGTGTCTGCTTTCGGGCCTGCCCTTGTGCCTGTCCTCGGTGGCGGACTGGGGCGCCGAAATTAGACCCCACAGGCGCAGGCGTTCATGTGCCCCGCTTTGCCACCCTTGCGGCGTAGGTCCCGTAATCCCGACCCCGTCGCCCGACCGGGCACCGGGGCGAATGTCCGCGGCCGCCTCGTAAGGAGTTGCCATGGCCAAGGCAGTCGGTATTGACCTGGGCACCACCAACTCGGTGATTGCCGCGTGGGAAGGCGGTGAAGCCTCGGTCGTGCCCAACGCCGAAGGCAGCCGCACCACCCCGTCCGTCGTGGCGTTCACCGACACCGGTGAGCGGCTGGTGGGCCAGCTGGCCCGGCGCCAGGCGATCCTCAACCCCAAGGGCACCATCTACTCGGCCAAGCGGTTCATCGGCCGCAAGTACGACGAGATATCCGAAGAGGCCAAGGCGGTCGCCTACGACGTCGTGGAGGGCGAGCACGGCCTCGCGCGCTTCAAGGTGCGCGACAAGCTGTACTCGCCGGAGGAGATCAGCGCGCTGGTGCTGCGCAAGCTCGCCGACGACGCCGGGAAACAGCTGGGCGAGAAGGTGACCGAAGCGGTCATCACGGTGCCCGCCTACTTCAACGACGCACAGCGCACCGCCACCAGGGACGCCGGCCAGATCGCGGGTCTGGAGGTGCTGCGGATCATCAACGAGCCGACCGCGGCCGCCCTCGCCTACGGCATGGACAAGAAGGAGCACGAGACGGTGCTCGTCTTCGACCTCGGCGGCGGCACCTTCGATGTGTCCATTCTCGATGTCGGGGACGGGGTGGTGGAGGTGCGCTCCACCGCGGGCGACAGCCACCTCGGCGGCGACGACTTCGACCGCCGCCTCGTCGACCACCTCGCCGACAAGTTCCAGCAGGAGAACAACATCGACCTGCGCAAGGACCCGCAGGCGCTGCAGCGGCTCTTCGAGGCGGCGGAGAAGGCCAAGGTCGAGCTGAGCTCGGTGACCCAGGCTCAGGTCAACCTGCCGTTCATCACCGCGGACGCCTCGGGACCCAAGCACCTGACCGAATCGATCATGCGGTCCACCTTCGAGCAGATCACCGCCGATCTGGTGGAGCGCTGCCTCGGCCCGGTCCAGCAGGCCATGGGCGACGCCAAGGTCAGCGAGAACGACATCGACGAAGTCATCCTCGTCGGCGGCTCGACCCGGATCCCCGCCGTCCAGGCTCTGGTGCGCCGGCTGACCGGCGGCAAGGAGCCCAATATGAGCGTGAACCCCGACGAGGTCGTGGCACTGGGCGCCGCGATCCAGGCCGGGGTGCTCAAGGGCGAGGTCAAGGATGTGCTGCTGCTGGACGTCACCCCGCTCTCGCTGGGCGTCGAGACCCGCGGCGGCGTGATGACGAAGATCATCGAGCGGAACACCACCATTCCGGCGCGCCGCACGGAGACCTTCTCCACCGCCGAGGACAACCAGGGAGCCGTCGACATCGTGATCCTCCAGGGCGAGCGGGAACGCGCCGCCGACAACAGGGTGCTCGGCCGCTTCCAGCTGACCGGCATCCGCCCGGCGCCGCGCGGCGAGCCGCAGATCGAGGTCACCTTCGACATCGACGCCAACGGCATCCTCAACGTCACCGCCCGGGACCGGGACACCGGCAAGGAACAGTCCATCCAGATCACCGAGACCGGCAACCTCGACCGCGACGAGGTGGAGCGCATGGTCCAGGAGGCCGAGCGCAACCGCAGCGAGGACCAGGCGCTGCGCGAGGCCGTGGACGCCCGCAACGAGCTGGACGCCATCGCCTACCAGGTCGAGAAGCGGCTGGAGGAACTGGGCGACGCCGCACCCTCCCATGAGAAGTCGCGTGCCGAGATGCTGGTGACCGAGGCCCGCCAGGCCGTCAAGGACGAGGCCGGCGTGGACAAGGTCAGGCCGCTGATCTCCGAGCTCCAACAGGTCTATGCGGGGCTGGCAGCCCACGGCGCGGCGGCTGCGGGCGCGGCAGGCGCGGCGGGCGGCGAGGCCGGGGCCGGCGGACCGGGGGGCGCCGGGCCGGGCGAAGCCGGCGAGGGCGCCGATGAAGACGTCGTCGACGCCGAATTCGACAAGGGCTGAGGCGGCTGCCGTGTCCACTCATCCCCAGGAGCCCGAACCGGTGCCGGAGGGCGCCGTAGCGGAGCCCGAGCAGGACCTGCCCGCCCCGGAGGTCCGGGAGCAGGCGGAGCCGCCCAAGGAGCCCGGCCCGGACGCGGCCGGAGGCCCCGCCCCGCCCGAGGGCGAGCGGGCCGAGCACGAGGCGGCCCTGGCGGAGCTCGAGGACCGCTGGCGCCGCGCCCTGGCCGACCTGGACAATCTGCGCAAGCGCCACGCCAGGGAGCTGGAGCGGGAGCTGGCCGCCGAGCGGGCCCGTACCGCCTCGGCGCTGCTGCCCATCGTCGACAACCTCGAGCTCGCGCTGTCCCACGCCGGGTCCGACCCCGGCGCGATCCTGGAGGGTGTCAAGGCCGTGCATGACCAGGCCGTGAACGCCCTCGCCCGGCTCGGCTACGAGCGGCAGGCCGAGACCGGTGTGCCGTTCGACCCGAGCCGGCACGAGGTGGTGGGCGTGGTCGAGGACGCCGAGGCGGAACCGGGGACGGTGGTCCAGGTGCTGCGCCCCGGCTACGGGGTCGCGGACAAGCAACTGAGGCCGGTCTCCGTCGCCGTCGCCAAACGGGAGTGACCGGCCATGGCACGGGACTACTACGAAGTGCTCGGAGTCTCGCGGGGCGCGAGCCAGGACGAGATCCAGCAGGCGTTCCGCAAGCTGGCCCGTAAATACCACCCGGACGTGAACAAGGACCCCCAGGCTGAGGAGCGCTTCAAGGATCTCAACGAGGCGTACAGCGTGCTCTCCGACCCCAAGACCCGCGCCCGCTACGACCGGTTCGGTGAGGACTTCCGCAAGATCCCCGAGGACTGGGAGGAGCGTGTCGGCGCCGGTGTCGGCGGCGGAGGCGGCGGATTCCGCGGCTGGACGACCTCCGGGGACGGGGACCGGGTCCGGTTCGTCCGTGGCTTCGGCGACGATGTCGGGGGAGGCGGCGTGGACTTCGAGGACCTGTTCAGCTCGTTCTTCGGCGGCGGCGTGGGAGGCAGGGGCGGGGGCCGTATCGACATCCCCGGCGCCGACCAGGAGGCCGAACTGCCGCTCACCGTCGAGGACGCGTACCACGGCGGCCGCCGCACCGTCACCCTGGCCGGACCCTCGGGCCAGCGCAGCTTCGAGGTCGACGTCCCGCCCGGCGTCGTGGACGGGCAGCGCATCCGGCTGGCCGGACAGGGCGGCCGCGGCACCGGTGACGCCCCGGCGGGCGACCTGTACTTGCGGGTGCGGATCCTGCCCCACCCGCGGTTCCGCCTGGACGGCCGTAACATCCACGTCCAGCTCCCGGTGGCCCCCTGGGAGGCCGCGCTCGGCGCGACCGTCCCCGTGCCCACCCCCGGCGGCACCGCCAAGGTGACGGTTCCCCCCGGCTCCTCCAGCGGCCGCAGGCTGCGGCTGCGCGGCGAGGGCATGCCCAATCCCCGCGGCCCGAACGGCGACCTCTACGCCGAGATCCGCATCGTGGTGCCGCCTGAACTCACCGACCGGGAGCGGCAGCTGTTCGAAGAGCTCGCCGCCACCTCCTCCTTCGATCCCAGGAGGGAGCGATGAGCACCCACTCGCCCACGACGACGCGGACAGACACGAGGTACGCGCCCGTCACGTCCGTCCACTACGACCTGGTGCCCGCCCGCAGGCTCTCCCTGGAGACCGTGGCCGGCCGCACCGGGCTCCATCCCCACCTGGTGCAGCGGTTCGTCGCCCTCGGCCTCGTCGATGCCGAGCGCGACGCCGCGGGGCGGCTGGTGTTCGCCCCCTCCGCCACGGCGACGCTGGCCCGCGTTCAGCGGCTGCGCGCCGGACTGTGCCTGAACTACGCCTCCATCGGTCTGGTGCTCGATCTGCTCGACCGCATCGACCGGCTCGAAGCCGCACTGCGCCGTAGCGGCGCGAGGAGTGATCAACCGCCATGGATATGAACCGTCTCACCGAGAAGTCCCAGGAAGCCCTCCAGAACGCCCAGACAACCGCCGTACGGTTTGGGCACACCGAAGTCGACGGCGAGCATCTGCTGTTCGCCCTCCTCGACCAGCCGGAGGGTTTGATCCCGCGGCTGGTCACCCAGGTCGGCGCCGACCCCGACGCGATGCGCTCGATGCTGGAGGCCGAGCTGGCGCGTAAGCCGAAGGTCACCGGCCCCGGCGCCGCCCCCGGACAGGTCTTCATCACCCAGCGCCTCTCCCAGCTGCTGGAGAAGGCCGAGCAGGAGGCCAAGCGGCTCAGGGACGAGTACGTATCGGTGGAACACCTCGTCCTCGCCCTCTCCGACGAGGGGTCCTCCACCGCGGCCGGACGTGTGCTCAAGGAGCACGGCGTCACCAAGGAGGCGTTCCTGAACGCCCTCACCCAGGTCCGCGGCAGCCAGCGGGTCACCTCCGCCAACCCGGAAGTGGCGTACGAGGCGCTGGAGAAGTACGGCCGCGACCTGGTTCTCGAGGCCCGCTCGGGCAAACTGGACCCGGTCATCGGCCGGGACGCCGAGATCCGCCGCGTCACCCAGATCCTCAGCCGCAAGTCGAAGAACAACCCGGTCCTCATCGGCGACCCCGGCGTCGGCAAGACCGCCATCGTCGAGGGCCTGGCGCAGCGCATCGTACGCGGCGATGTGCCCGAAGGGCTGCGCGACAAGACCGTGTTCGCCCTCGACATGGGCTCCCTGGTCGCCGGCGCCAAGTACCGCGGTGAGTTCGAGGAACGGCTCAAGGCCGTGCTCGCCGAGGTCAAGGGCGCCCAGGGGAGAATCCTGCTCTTCATCGACGAGCTGCACACGGTGGTCGGTGCCGGGGCGGCCGAGGGCGCCATGGACGCGGGGAACATGCTCAAGCCGATGCTGGCCCGTGGTGAGTTGCACATGATCGGCGCGACCACCATGGACGAGTACCGCAAGTACATCGAGAAGGACGCCGCGCTGGAGCGCCGCTTCCAGCAGGTGCTGGTGGACGAGCCGAGCGTGGAGGACACCATCTCCATCCTGCGCGGCCTGCGCGAGCGCCTGGAGGTCTTCCACGGCGTCAAGATCCAGGACACCGCCCTGGTCGCCGCCGCCACCTTGAGCCACCGATACATCAGCGACCGGTTCCTGCCGGACAAGGCCATCGACCTCGTCGACGAGGCCTGCGCCCGGCTCCGTACCGAGATCGACTCCATGCCGGCCGAGCTGGACGAGATCACCCGCCGGGTCACCCGGCTGGAGATCGAGGAGGCCGCGCTCTCCAAGGAGACCGACCCTGCCAGCCAGCAACGGCTGGACGAACTGCGCAAGGAACTCGCCGACCTGCGGGCCGAGGCCGACGCCAAACACGCCCAGTGGGAGGCCGAGCGGCAGTCCATCCGCCGGGTGCAGGAGCTGCGCAAGGAACTGGAGGAGGTGCGCCGCGAGGCCGAGGAGGCCGAACGGAACTACGACCTCAACCGCGCCGCCGAACTGCGCTACGGCAAGCTCCAGGAGCTGGAGCGCCGGCTGGCCGCCGAGGAGGAGCAACTGGCCGCCAAGCAGGGCGAGAACCGGCTGCTGCGCGAGGTCGTCACCGAGGACGAGATCGCCGAAATCGTCGCCGCCTGGACCGGCATCCCCGTCACCCGCCTCCAGGAGGGCGAGCGGGAGAAGCTGCTGCGCCTGGACAAGATCCTGCAGGAGCGGGTCATCGGCCAGGACGAGGCGGTCAAGCTCGTCTCCGACGCCATCATCCGCGCGCGCTCCGGCATCCGGGACCCGCGCCGGCCGATCGGATCGTTCATCTTCCTCGGCCCCACCGGCGTCGGCAAGACCGAGCTGGCCAAGACGCTGGCCGCGGCGCTCTTCGACACCGAGGAGAACATGATCCGCCTCGACATGAGCGAGTACCAGGAGCGGCACACCGTCAGCCGGCTGGTCGGCGCCCCTCCGGGATACGTCGGCTACGAGGAAGGCGGCCAGCTCACCGAGGCGGTGCGGCGCAAGCCGTACTCGGTGCTGCTCTTCGACGAGATCGAGAAGGCACACTCCGATGTGTTCAACACCCTGCTGCAGGTTCTCGACGACGGGCGGATCACCGACGCCCAGGGCCGCCTGGTCGACTTCCGCAACACCGTGATCATCATGACCTCGAACATCGGCTCCGTGCACCTCCTCGACGGCGTCACCTCCGAGGGCGAGCTGAAGCCGGACGCCCGGGGCCTGGTCATGAGCGAGCTGCGCGGGCACTTCCGCCCCGAGTTCCTCAACCGGGTCGACGACATCGTGCTGTTCAAGCCGCTGGGCGAGCGCCAGATCGAGCGGATCGTGGAGTTGCAGTTCGACGAGCTGCGTAAGCGCCTCGCCGAGCGCAGGATCACGGTCGAACTCACCCCCGCGGGCCGGGAGGTCATCGCCCACGAGGGCTACGACCCCATCTACGGAGCCCGGCCACTGCGCCGCTTCATCTCCCATGAGGTCGAAACCCTCATCGGGCGCGCGCTGCTGAAGGGCGACGTCCAGGAGGGCGCCACCGTCCGGGTCGACGCCCAGCACGGCGAACTGGTGGTCAGCTACGAGCAGCACGAGTTGGCGGCGTGAGAGCGATGACCAGCCAGACCCTGAAAACCCAGACCGTCACCTGCCCCACGTGCGGGCGCAAGAACAAGATCCCCGCGGCGGGCGAGGGCGCTCCGCGGTGCGGCAACTGCAAGTCGCCGCTGCCGTGGACGGTGGACGCGGACGAGAACGACTTCGCCGAGGTCGCCGAGAAGGCCACGCCACTGGTCGTCGTCGACCTGTGGGCGACCTGGTGCGGACCCTGCCGAATGGTCAGCCCCGCACTGGAGCAGGTCGCCACAGAGCTCGCGGGAAAGGTCAAGCTCGTCAAGGTCGACATCGACCGCAATCCGCACCTCGCCCAGCGGTTCGAGGTGCAGGCCGTGCCGACTCTGCTCATCCTGGACAAGGGAGAGCCAGTCGCCCGCCGAGCGGGTGCCGCCCCCGCGGGCACGCTGCGCTCGTGGATCGAGCAGGTGATGGCGGGCCGGCAGAACAGCAAGAAAGGGTGAACTCCATGGCCATCGAACCCGACCCGCACCTGTCCATGGTGCGCCCGGTCAGCCCGCGCAGCCCCGAGGGGTGCGAGGAGTGCCTGCGGCTGGGATCCCCCTGGGTTCATCTGCGGCTCTGTCTGACCTGTGGCCACGTCGGCTGTTGCGACTCCTCTCCGCTCAAGCACGCGCGCGCCCACGCCTACGCCGAGCAGCATCCCATCGTGGAGCCCATGGAGCCGGGTGAAAACTGGCGGTGGTGCTACGCCCACGAGGCCCTGGCCTGATGGCGGGCGACGACCGGCCCCCCGACGCCGCCTCCGACGAGGCGGTGCCGTTCGAGACCCCGGATCTGTACGGCGCGTACCCGCGGCTCTCGGACGACCAGATCGCGTTCCTCGCCGAACACGGGGAGCGCCACCGGGTCGATCCGGGCCAGGTGCTGTTCCGGGAAGGGGAGCGGTGTGCGGAGTTCCTGGTCATCCTCAGCGGCTCCATCGAGATCGTAGAGGCCCATGGCACCCCCGGCGAGCGGGTCCTGAGGGTGCACGGGCCGGGGCGCTTCCTCGGCGAGCTGGGGCTCCTCCAGGGACAGGTGGCCTTCTACACCGCCCGGGCCCGTGATCCCGGAGAGGTGCTGTCCCTTCCGATCGACCGGCTGCGGGTGCTGGTCGCCCGCGATCCGATCCTCGGCGACCTCATTCTCCGCGCCTATCTGGGCCGCCGCGCGCTGCTCGTCGGCGCCGGCGCGGGCTTCCGCATCATCGGCTCGCGCTACTCACCCGACACCCGGCGGCTGCGCGAGTTCGCGGCCCGCAACCGGCTGCCGCACCGCTGGATCGATCTGGAGTCGGACGAGGAGGCCGAGGCACTGCTGCGCCGCTTCTCCGTCCCCCCGGAGGAGACACCGATCGTCATCTGGCGCGATCAGCGGGTGCTGCGCAACCCCAGCAACGCCGAACTGGCGCGGCTCATCGGTCTCTCCCCTCCGTCCGCCGAGGAGACCCGCAGCGATCTGATCATCGTCGGCTCCGGACCCGCCGGGCTGGCGGCCGCCGTCTACGGCGCGTCCGAGGGACTGACCACGGCCCTCCTGGACGCGATCGCCACGGGCGGCCAGGCGAGCACGTCGTCCCTCATCGAGAACTACTTCGGCTTTCCGACCGGGATCTCCGGTTCCGACCTCGCCGAACGGGGCGAGCTCCAGGCGCGCAAGTTCGGGGCCCAGGTGTGGGTTCCCGCGGAAGCGACTTTGCTCAAGCCCGACGACGACGGCTACTACCGCGTCACCTTCGCCGACGGCGGCGATGTGGTGAGCCATACCGTCGTGCTGGCCACGGGCGCCTGGTACCGCAGGCTCGAAGTGCCCGGCATCGAACGGGTGGAGGGGGCGAGCGTCTACTATGCGGCGACCGTGTACGAGGCGCAGCAGTGCAGGGCGGATCCGGTCGCGGTGGTCGGCGGCGGTAACTCCGCGGGCCAGGCCGTCCTCTTCCTCGCGCAGCGCGTCCCACGCGTCCATCTGCTGATCCGGGGCCCGGACCTCGGCTCCAAGATGTCCCGTTACCTCGTCGACCAGATCGAACGCCATCCACGGGTGAATGTGCTGCTGAACAGCGAGGTGCGCGAGGTGGAGGGCGACGGTGTCCTGCGGGCCGTCGTGGTGGAGAACAACCGCACGGGGGAGCGCCGCAAGCTGGTCGTGCGCGCGATGTTCGTCTTCATCGGGACCCAGCCCCGTACGGCGTGGCTCGGCGACGTGGTCGCCCTGGACGACCGTGGCTTCGTGCTCACCGGCGCCCCGGCGCAGGCCCGCGCGAGTGGCACGGTCTGGGAGGGCCAGGGCCGTGCCTGTCTGGGGCTGGAGACCAGCCTGCCCGGGGTCTTCGCGGCGGGCGACGTGCGCAGCGGCTCGGTCAAGCGGGTGGCCTCCGCCGCCGGTGAAGGGGCGATGGCCATCCATCAGGTCCATGAGCACCTCGGCCACACCACCGTCGACGTCGCGCGCCACCCCGATGACACAGCTCCGTCCGGCCGGTTCGCCGAGCCGGGCGGTGGTCACAGAACCAGATCCGCTACTCACTAACCGACACGACCGGAGGTGACGGACGATGAACATGCCGGTTCGCCGACAGCGAGGCCAGGGAACGGTGGAGCGTCCCAGGGGCTGGGCGCGCAATCCACTTCTGGAATTCGACGACCTCATCAACCAGATGGGCGGTCTGCTCGAATCCACGGTCGGAAGCGCGGCTCCCGCCATAGCGGCGTGGACGCCGTCCGCCGATGTGACCGAAGCCGACGACGCCTATCACATAGAACTCGAGCTCCCCGGCGTCGACCGCAAGGACGTCAACATCGAGATCAATGGCCAGGAGCTGGCCGTAACGGGGGAGATCAAGGAACGGGAGCGCAAAGGCATCATGCGGCACAGCAGTCGCCGTACCGGTCGCTTCGAGTACCGGTTGCTGCTTCCGAGCGAAGTGAACACCGAAGGCGTCACGGCGAGCATGTCCAGCGGCGTGCTCACGATCACCGTCCCCAAGGCGGAGACCGCCAAGCCCCGTCACATCGAGATAACCGAGAGCAGCGAACGCCAAGGCGGCTGAGACCGCCGGGATCCGGCTCTCTCCCGCGGCGGCCCCGCTCCGCCGGGTGCCGCCGCGGGCATCGGAAGGACTACATGATGGTTGCGACAGGCTTTTCCTCGTTCGACACCATGGTCGACAAGGCCAACCATGTCCTGAAGGAGATCGAGCACGCCTATGGGTGGCCCAAAGAGCGCCGGAAGCAGTCGTACGCCGCTCTGCGCGCGGTCCTGCACCACCTGCGGGACCGGCTGTCGGTCGATGAGGCCGTGCAGTTCGGAGCGCAGCTTCCGACCTTGCTGCGCGGCGTCTACTACGACGGGTGGAAACCCGCGGAGACGCCCGTGAAAATGAACAGCGAGGAATTCTTCCGGCGGGTCCGGCACGACTTTCCGTACGCGATCGAGGGCGACACCGAGCAACTGGTGCGCACGGTCCTGCATGTCCTCGAGAACCACGTCAGCGAGGGCGAGTGGAAGGACCTCAAGGCGCGTATGCCCGCCTCGATGTCCGCGGTCATGCCCTCCTAGTACTCCAGTCGTAGATCGTTATGTGCCCTGGTCTTGGAGCTGTCTGCAAAACCAGGTGGCCTCAGCGGACCATCTGGGTAAGGTCGGGCAAT
>NZ_JBEXFG010000075.1:0-21551 GCF_040606675.1 Streptomyces sp. NPDC005393
GGGCTCGCACCTGGCCCGGATGGAACTGCGCGTCGCACTTGAGGTCTGGCTGGAGCGGATCCCGGAGTTCAGCCTCCAGGACCCGTCCACGGTGGCGTGGGGCGGCACCCAGGCCCGCGGGCCGAAGGCCCTTCCCCTGCGCATCCGCTGACCGACCCGCTCCCGCTCCCGCGACCGGGCGGGAGCGGACGGAAGCGGACCTCGTCGGTCAACCCTCCCGGCCGACGCGGCGGTGCCGGCCGCTCGCCCCGGAGGTGCGGGCGATGAACGCCGCTCGCCCCTTTCCCCTCGCTCGACCCTCCGGCCCCGCCGGTCGCAGCTCGCCCGCCGTGCTCCGCGAGGCGCTTGGCCCCGGCGACGAAGCACCGCAGGTACAGGTCCGAGAGGCTCTCGATGTAGTACCGGTCCGCCAGGACCGCCCCCGCCGGGTGGACGTCCTTGGCGCTCATCCACTCGACGAGCGCGGCCGCCGAGTGCCGCACCAACCGGGGGCGGTCCGGTAGCGCGCCCGCCAAGCCGACGGTGGCCCGGTGCCACATCTGGGGGTGAAGGTCACCGATGCGCGGAACGGTCCCCCGCCGAACCGCAGCGCGAGGAGCAGCGGTTTCCCCTCCGGCGACGTGCGCGGGTACAAGGTCGCCGTAGAAGGCGACACCAACGCCGCTGGCGAGCCGATCTGGTTCTCCGGTGCCAAACTCGCCCCCGACCTGTCCTTCCCCAAGGTCCGCGAACGCCTCACCGCCATTCAGGCCCCACCCGCCACCGAGCCGGGTAGTCGGCACAGGCCCAACCCCTGGCACCGGACCACCGCCGCAGCCGAGCGCATCCCCCACCGCCTCGACCACGGCGACGACGCAGCCGCCCAAGCCCACATCGCGGCCTTCGGTGAGGCCGTCGACGTCCTGCCGCTGCTCGCTCCCAGCCATCTACGGCCACATCTGCAGCAGGCCGCCATCGCTTTCGAACGTGCCACCCGCTCCCGTGTCCGCGCCCAGCAGGATCAGGCCCGCGCCCTCCGGGGAGCCGTACGCGCCCTACGCACCACCCCGGTCACCGGCGACGGCTCCGGATTGGCCATGTTCCTCGACGTCGCCATCCTCGTCGTCATCGCCGCAGCCCGCTGGCACCAAGTCCGCCGGCACGACCAGCAGGTCGCCGCCGCCCACCAGACCCTGGTCCATCTGCAGGCCGCCTACCAGCAAGCAGCCGCCGGGCCGCTGGCCGCCCTGGCCCAGCGCGAACCACCGGCCCGCACCGTGTAACAGCACGCGCAGCGGATCCTCGCGATCGTGCCCGACCACGCCCAGCAGATCCTCAATGACCCCGCCTGGCCGGCACTGGCCGCCGTCCTGACCGAAGCGGAGAACGTCGGCCACGACCCCGAGAAGCTCCTCCAGCACGCCGCACGGCAGCGCACCCTGGACGACACCCGCTCAACCGCCAGCACCCTCACCTGGCGCATCCAACGCCTCGCCGCCCGGCAGGTTCCCGGCGCCCGAGCACGAGCCGCCCAAACCCGCACGGGCGTGACAGCACGGCTGACACAGCCTGGTCTGACGGCACCTGCGCGCCGGTGATCTCGACGCTGTCCCACGCCAAAGGGTCACCCGCATCGAACTCAGTTGGAGACAAAAACATTCAAGCGATACCGGGAGTACCGGCGCAAGGTGGACGAGGTGCCCAAGGCTCTGCAGCGCTCCCTTGCCCGTGCACCCTCTGACCAGGAGCTTGCGTCACTGCATGGTGACTACGAGCGTGCCAGGATGCTGTGAGCGGATCCCGCAACGTGCACACGGCGCACGAGATCAAGGGCTATTGGTCTGCGAAAGACTGTGGGCGAGCTGGCCCACGGCGTTGAAAACGCTTTGCCCGAAGCTCGTGGGCGCGATCAGCACGCCGAACACCAACACGATGACCACGGTCAGCTTTTCATCGAACCGGCTCCGTGCCTCCGTGCGCCGCCGGAGCCGCACGACAATGACGACAGCCAGCAGAACCGCCACGTTGATGCTCAGAATCACCTGGCCAGCCCTCCCGTACACAACACCTCTGACGTCCCGCCTTCCTGCATAGCCCGAACTCGGCGGCGCCACGTTTCCGTCACCAGCGAATGGCGACGAAGTGCCTGGTCAATGACCGGATTGGGGCGGCTGCGCCGAGCGGACAGCAGCGTCACCGCCCCCTTCGCGGCCCACGGGAGCCGACGATCCCCGACCCGTACCCTCCTCGTCCTGGCCGCCCTGCCGGACGGGTCAGGACAGGGCGGTTGGACGGCGGGGCGGAGGGATGCGGTCCAGCAGGTCCCACAGAGGGCGCGAGCCGGCCGCCCATTCGCCCAGCAGACGGCGGTCGACGAGGTGTATCCGGTGTTCCGCGCCCCAGGGGATGGCCTTGGAGGAGAAACGGCCATTGGTGAGCACTACCGCGACGTCCGCTCCGTGGATCTGCCGTGCGGTGCCGTTGACCTGCTGCAGCACACCGACGCCGACGGCGGAGCCGCGGTCTCCGTCCCGACGGTGCTTGCACTGGATGGCCCAGACGCGCCCCATGGGATCGACTGCGCGTACGTCGCAGGCGTTGTCGCTGGCACCGCCGAGCCGCTCCGCCCGGCATTCGTCCCGTCGCATCAGGTCCCGTACGGCGAACTCGAACGCACGGTGGTCCAAGGCGTCCAGCTCCGCCATCCGCAGCCGCAGAGCGCGAGCACGCACACGCTCCCACTCGGCACGCTGCCGCATCTGCTGTGCCCAGAAGCCGCCGGCCGCCGCGGCGACCACGGCAGCGAGGAGGAGGATCCACCAATGCACCAGCAGCCAGTGCACGACGGTGATCACCACCCCGATCACCACGACCCCAGCCGCCAACAGGGCCAGCTGCTCGTCCTGCTTGGAACGGCGGACCGAGCGGCGCCGTGCGGGACGCCGCGCTGGGCGACGGCCGCTCATCGGGCCGCACCCAGTTCAACCAACAGACTGGGTTCAGCAAGCCGAGCGTGCACCCTTTGTGGGTCGAAAATCGATCACCATGTGTGAAGGATTTTCGGTCAGCACGGACCGCTGACCACTCTGCCGGGAGACGGATGACCAGGTTCTTTCGGTGCCCGCTCGACACACTTCAGCCGTTTCGTGACACGGCCCGGATCCCGGACGGTCCTTTCAGCGGACCACGGCCCTTCCACCGGCGCCCTTCCGGTCCAGCGGGGAATTCCGCGGGTGTGCGGGGTTGAGGAACCACTTGCGGGCGGAAGCCAGCCACCAGGTGCCGCAGAAGGCGATGACGACGCCGACCGCAACGGGCGCGTAGTTGAAGGTGTGCGCGGTGACGGGCGAGGTCTGCGGCAGCATGACAACACGGTGATCACCAGCACCCAGGCGACGGCGATCGTGCCGACGGCGGGAGACCAGGGGCCGAGGTGCCAAGGGCCCCGCTCGTGCCGGTCGCCCTGGCGGAGCCGCAGGTAGGTCGGGATGACGTAGGCGATGTACAGGCCGATGGTCGCGATCGAGGTGACCGCCGCGTACGCGGTGGTGTTCCACAGGTAGGGCAGGCCGAGGGCGAAGGCGCCGCCGGTGGCCAGCCAGACGGCGTTGGTGGGCGTGCGCGTGGCGGGGTCGAGCTTGTGCCACGTCGTGGAGAAGGGCAGGGCGCCGTCGCGGGAGAAGGCGTAGATCATGCGGGAGTTGGCGGTGACGGACGCCATGCCGCAGAAGAGTTGGGCGATGATGACGACCAGGAGCAGCCACTTTCCGGCAGCAGCGCCGAGGGCGTCCACGAGGATCTGCGCCGGCGGCACCCCGGATCCGAGTGCGTCGGCGTAGGACTGGATGGCGTGGGTGAAGCCGAACAGCAGGACGAAGCCAGCGACGACGGAGACGAGGATCGAGCGGACGATGCCCTTGGGGCCGGCGGTGGAGGCGTCGATGGTCTCCTCGGTCATGTGGGCCGAGGCGTCGTAGCCGGTGAAGGTGTACTGCGCCATCAGCAGCCCGATCAGCACCACGTAGGCGCTGGAGGAGAACCCGGTGTTGTTGACGAAGTGACCGAAGACGAAGCCGGCCGACCGGTGGTGGTCGGGCACGAGCACCAGGGCCCCGCAGATGACGACCACACCGAGGACGTGCCACCAGATGGAGACCTCGTTGAGGAAAGCGACGATGCGAACCCCGAAGGTGTTCAGTACGCCGTGCAGGACGAGGATGATCCCGAACAGTGTGATGGTATGGCTGGACGTGACGGTGAAGCCGAACTGAGGGTCGAGCAGGGCGTTGAGGAAGGTGGCGGCGCCGAAGTCGACACCCGCGGTCACCGCTATCTGGCCCAGGGCGTTGAACCAGCCGGTGAACCACGCCCAGGCCGCGGCCGTTCTCGCGGGCGCCATGCGGTGTGCCCAGAAGTACAGGCCGGCGCTGGTCGGGTAGGAGGAGCAGACCTCGGCCATCGACAGTCCGACGAACAGTGTCATCAGGCCGACGAACAGCCAGCCCCACATGATCACGACCGGGCCGCCGGTGTTCACGCCGTAGCCGTACAGGGTCATGCAGCCGGACAGGATCGAGATGATCGTGAAACTGACGCCGAAGTTGGCCCGGCCGGACATCGAACGGGCGAGCGTCTGCTGGTAGCCGAGCTGCTTCAGGCGCTCCTCGTCGGAGACGCGGGAGACGTCAAGAGGCATGGGTGTGCCGTCCTTCGTACATCGAGGGGTGGTGTCGGGGTGGTCAGGGGTGCCGGCGGCGCGGCGGGCTGTAAGCCCAGGCCCGGTGCCGCAGGAACAGGCCTTCGGCCTGGCCGCAGTAGGACCACGGGACGTGGGTGGCGTAGGCTCCGATCGCGTCGAAGACCTCCGCCGCTTCGCTGTGGCGGTTGGCGAACGACAGCGCGTGTGCGAGGTAGTTGGCGTCGTCGGCGAAGCAGGCGTGCGGACGAGGCGCGCGGTAGCGCCACCAGCGTTCCAACACGTGGTCGATCTGCGGGCAGTCGATCCAGGGGTGGATGGTCAGCCCGTAGGCGGTCTGATCTCGCTCCTTGCGGGATCGGTGGGCCTCGGCGATCACGACCAGGGGCAGGACCGCGATAGGCAGTCCCTGAGGGGCGACGGACGCCTGCTCCTCCGCCCACCACATCGCCTCACCTGGCCTGCCGTGGTTGCGCTGGAACAGGTAGGTGGCGGCTTCGTGGTGGGCCTCACGGTTCCACGGGTCACGCTGTTCGATCTCCGCCCACACCTGCCGCAGGGTCGCCCGGTCCGGTTGGTGCGTCCGCAGCAACGCGAGCATCACCACCAAGGGCGCCACGTCGTACGGCCACACGTCCAGCGCGGTGCGGGAGGTGGCCCAGGCTTCCTCCATCAGTGACCGGCCGCCGCTCCGGCCCGCGATCATCGCGCGGAGGGCCTGTACGTTCGCGAGGAGGGCCAGTGCGTGCGGCGAGCGCGGTTCCGCCTTCGCCCAGGTGTCGGCGAACCGTAGCCGCGCTCCCGCTTCGGCGAGCACCTGGAGGCGGAAGATCCGGCGGTCCCAGTCGGCGCCGGTGGTGGCCAGCAAGTCTCGGGGGCCTTCCCACCGCCCCATCGAGGCGTCTTCGAGGACCCGTCGTAACGCGTCGTCATCTCTTGCTGGGCGCATGTCAAGAGATGACTGACCTCCGGTCGTAGGCATCATGTTGGCTCCGGTAGCCCGCTCCTGTCTGCTCAGCAGGAGGAGGCGAGGTCGTCAGGCGGTCCGGATCTCGGTGCCGAGCGCCGCCGAGACGGCCCGCTGGTGGACGAGGCCCGTTCGCACCAGCCGGGCCTCGGAGGTAAAGCAGTCGACGATGGTCAAGTGGTTCACCGCCGGGCACACTCCACCGTCGACGATGAAGTCGGGTTCCAACCCGGAGACAGCCAGGAAGGCGTGGACCTGGTCGAGGGTGATGGCCGGCCCGGGGTCGTTCGGGCCGGCGTCCCCGGAAATGTTCGCTGTCGTGGCCGCGAGAGGCACTTTCACCTTCGACGCGAGGTCCCCGAGGATGCCTGGGGCGACGGTGACCAGGGCGGGTGATCCGACTGCCGCGAACTGGGCGGCGACCTCCGGGTTCTTCCACGGCAGCAGCAGTGCGAGATCGCCGGGCCAGAAGGCCGCCGCGAGGCGCCTGGCCTCCGGGCTGAGGACGAAGCGTTCCTCGCAGGAGGCGGTGGAGGTGGCTACCTAGGCGAGGGGCTTGCCGCTCGGGCGGCGCTTGCCCGTGATGATGTCGTCGCAGGCCCGCGCGTTGCTCGCGTCGGCGCAGACCATGTACCAGCGGCGGGTGGGGACGACGACGAGACCTCCGTCTTCGATCGCCTGTGCTGCGACTTCGAGGTCCTCGGGACCGATGACACGCATGTGCTACTCCTTGTCGGCCGCAGGCTGTGGAGCTGCGGTGAGAGCCGGATAGTCGAGCAACGGGTCGCGCAGGGCTTCGAGGCGGCGGCGCGGGTGGGCCGGGTGGGAGACGCGGAAGTAGGCCATCACCCTGGGGAACGGGGTGAGGTTCCGTCCCACCGAATGCGGGACGAGGTGGTGCATGAGCAGGACGTCGCCGGGAGCGCCGAGCAGAGGGACACCGCTCGCCTGGTCGACTTCAGGGGGCACCTGCTCCGTCATGCCGAGCGACCACTGGGTCCGGAACCAGTCCGCCATGGTGTGGTGACCGCCCGGCTGGTAGTGCAGTGCTCCGTCCCGCGCGCTGCTCACGTCGGACAGGACGACCCCGACGAGGAGCGAGAAGGTGCGCAGTTCTCGCGGATCGAGGTGAGGGCAGGAGACTCCGTCCACGTGCATCGCCTTCTCGGGCTGCGCGTCGGGGAACTCGGACTCGGGTACGCGGATCTGGATCTGGGCGGTGGTGACGGGGAGGGTGTTCCCGAGCAGGTCGGTGGCGAGTTCGGCCGCGCTCGTCTCCCCGTACAGGGCGAGGACGTCGGGGTGGCTGCCGAGTTCGGGGGCAAAGGTGCGCCGACTGTAGGCCAGGATGTCGCCGGGTTTCAGGTCGCGGTACCAGGTCCCGACGAGGGAGGTGGCGCGTTGGAGGAGTGCGGGGGCTACCAGGGCGCGGCGTATGAGGACTCCGTCGCGTTTGAACGTGTCCTTCTCCTCAGGTGTGAGGGGCATAGGGCCTCCGTAAGGTCTGCGACGGCTCGTGGGGCGTGGCCGTGTCGACGCGGTCGAGTACGTGTGTGCCGGCGTCGAGCGCTGCGGCGAGGAGCTTCCGACCGGCTTCCGGGGTGGCTTTGCGCGGGTCGCCGCCGATGACACCGTCGGTGGAGAGAGCGGGGTCGTCGGAGGTCCAGGGCCAGGTGACGCCGCGGTCGAGTACGAGGTGGCCGATCGCCCGGCGTCGGCCGGGGTCCGGCAGTGTCTCGCTCGGCAGGAGGTCGAGCCGGACCCGGTCCGGGGCGATGGCGAGCATGAGGGCGGTCTCCAGCACGCCGGCGTGCACCTCGGGCAACTCGCTCTCGGTCGGAACGCGGCTGGCGGCCAGTGCGGACGGGTGGAGGACGCGGCTGGTGACGCCGTGGGAGTGTCGGAGCTGGTGGACGACCGCCTCCAGGACGCCGCGATTGCCGCCGTGCCCGTTGATGATGAGCACGGACTGGACGCGTGTGGACCGGACGTACTCGGTGACGAGCGTGATGATCAGCGTCGCGTACAGGTGGAGGTCCAGGGTGATGGTCCCCGGCGTGCGAGCGTGTTCGGGCGAGAGGCCGTAGGGAACGGCCGGCCCTACCCAGAGGTCGTGTCGGCCCGCCACGTGTGCGGCCAGGCGGTGGGCGAAGCGCTCGGCGATGACGGTGTCAGTGTCCAGGGGCAAGTGCGGGCCGTGCTGCTCGACCGATCCGAGCGGCAGGCAGAGGACGGACCGCTCGCCGAGCTCGGCCGCCGCACGAGGGGCGCTGAGCGCGGCGAACGCCCGCCTGGTGCCGCTGGTCGTCACCTCCTGCTCCGCCGCCCGAAGCGGATCAGGAACTCGTTCTCCTCCGACCGTCATGTGCCTGGACTGGCACGGTGCCGGCCACTCCCAGCGGGACGCCGATACCGGAGCCGACCTCGCCGACGCCTCCGCCCGGCGGACGGGGCGGACCGTTCCTGGGCGATGACTCGGGAACTTCTCCGGTACCCCGCTTCTGCGGGCTTGGGCAGGTGAAACGGGGTGCTCTGCCCCAGGCGACTGCGTCACCGGGGCAGGCCGAGGGGGATGAAGCCGGGACGCCAATCGTGTGCCGCTCATGGTCGAGCACATCGTGGCCTCGCCATCCCCTGATGTCTTCCGCCTCGAACACGGGTCCCCCTCCATCGCAGGTCGGTTGAAGACCGCTGTCTCGTCTTCCTCTCGCTCATCCGTCCTTACCTGCTCACGGAGCGCCGCACCCTGGAGAGCAGCCGACTTGCAGACCGGACGGCGGACGGCTTTCAAGCAGGGGGGGATGCCTCGGCGACGGCCCGGCCCGTCGCGGAGCAGCAAGCGGCAACGTGTGTGACGAGCGGCGCAAGCCCGAACGCTGTCGCGGTCAGTAGGTGGCGAGGGAGACGGCGGCGTAGTGCGCGGTGAACGCTGCCACGGTCAGGGCATGGAAAACCTCGTGATAGCCGAACCAGCGGGGCGAGGGGTCGGGCCGCTGCAGGGCATAGACGACCGCGCCCGCGCTGTACAGGAGACCGCCGACAACGATCAGGACGACTACGGCTGCTCCGCCGGTGTGCAGGAAGTCGGGAAGGTAGCTCACCGGCGTCCAGCCCAGGGCCAGGTAACACGGGGTGTACAGCCAGCGCGGAGCTCCGACCCACAGGACCCGGAACGCAATGCCGGCCAACGCTCCCGTCCAGACGATCCACAGCAGCACGGACCGCTGGTCCGGCGGGAGGAGGAGCACGGCCAGGGGGGTGCAGGTGCCGGCGATGATCAGGAAGATGTTGGCGTGGTCGAGGCGTCGCAGAAGAGCCTCGCCCAGCGGTCCCCAGGTGCCACGGTGGTAGATGGCGCTCGTCGCGAACAGCAGCCAGGCGGTGATCGAGTACACAGCGCAGGCCAGGACTGCCTGCGGAGTACGGGCCAGGCACATGAGTACGACGCCCGCGATCAATGCGGCGGGGACCATTCCGGCATGGAGCCAGCCACGCAACCTTGGCTTGATCGGTTCGGCCAGGTCGGCCGCCCGCTCCACCAGAGCAGCAACCGAGTGAGCCCTCTCCCCTGCGTTGTCGCCTTGTGCTCCGCCGGGCAGCCCGTCTTCGCGGCGTATTCCACGCGCTGAGGCGACGTGACCGTATTCAACTTCAGCGGCGTCGGGGGACACAGCTTCTCGTCCTCCCTCGGGCAACTGGGCTTCACTGGCAGCAATGCGGTAATGCTAAAAGACCTCACTCCGACAGCATTATGTGAGGTCGGTCCAGAACCCCAGAGCCACGTCGCCGGGCATGGGTTGGTTCGCCACCGTGTGAACTCCAGCCCCGTGGACACTGCCGCCGATTGGGCCTGCCCAAGCCGAGTAGATCGGCCGGTCGTGGGAACGATCAGGGCTTACGAACGGGCATCTCCGCTCGCCTACGCGCAAGGATGGCCGATGCTTCCTGAGGTCCGCTCCCACGTATCCGCTGCCCTGGCCCACCAGTTGGAACATCAATTGGCTCTGGCTTCGCGTCTCGAAGCCAGCCATCTCGATGTAAAGGGCGTCGCCGGCATCGCAGTCGTCGCAGCTGCCCACTCCGATGGCTATGCGGCCACCGGCCATCTCCTCGGGCTGCTGGCCGCACTGCCTGCCCCCACCAAGGCAGGAGAACGCTTCTGGTCGGACCTGTGGAGGTCTTCGGGCACCGCGTACCTGCTACCCGGCAACATCAAGGCTCTGGTGCTGCGCTCCCTGGCAGGAGAAGGAACCCCACTGGCCCGACAGATCCTCTCGGCCGTCGATGAGATGACCCCGCCCCAGCGCGTCGCAGCCGGGGAGGTGATCGGTCAAGTCATCGGAGAGTTGTGGCTCCGAGATCTCGAACTCACCGCCTGGCGCGTCCTGCACGCAGACCGCAGGTCGGACGATCCGGCTGGACGGAAAGCCTTCCTCGACGCCTGGACGAGCGTCTGAACGTCGGCTCCTCCAAGCTGCACGGCAGCCGCGCAGGACATGTGGCTCCCCTGCCCGACGACGCTTGCAGCGACTGAGGTCAGGAAGTTTCAAGCCGAAGTCGCAGCGGCCCCGGGCCTCCACAGATCAGGGGCCACGCAGCCATTGCCGCGCGACCCCTGATCCTGTCCGGTCCGGCACGAGGGCAGGCGCGTTCGTCCAGGTGGGCGGCAGGCCCGCACGGGCGGCGGCCACCGGACGCGGCTTGCGCGATCCCTCGGGCAGGTCTGCGAGGTCAGGCCAGGTTGATGTTCTCGGCCTGCGGACCCTTCTGGCCCTGGGTGACGTCGAACGTCACGGCCTGGCCCTCCTGGAGCTCACGAAAGCCTGTGGAGTTGATCGCGGAGTAGTGCGCGAAGACATCCGGGCCGCCGCCGTCCTGGGCGATGAAGCCGAAGCCCTTCTCCGCGTTGAACCACTTCACAGTTCCCGTAGCCATGTCTCATGCCTTCCAGTCGATGAACGCCTCCCACTCCATGTGGCAGACGGAGGTGATCGCCCTGGTCCCTGCGGCACAGCACAGCAAAACGCCCACACCAGAGGCGTGGGCAAGAGGGAATTCCGAACCACGACAGCTGACGCAGACGCTACACGCCCACACGCCGCGTCACCATAGGAAATGATCACGCCGCACACGAGACCGTGCGTGCGGTGCCCGCCGACGCTGACGGGCACGCTCATCTCATGCTGCTGCCGTTGGGTTCGCTGATTCGGCGGCGCGGCGGTATTCGGCGTTGATGCGCTGGGCTTCCTCGAGCTGGTCTTCGAGGATGACGATCCGGCAGGCGGCCTCCCCGATCGACGAGTTCCCGGGCGCGGGCGGCGATGCGCAGTTGGTAGCGGGAGTAGCGGCGGTGGCCGCCTGCGGAGCGGAGTGGGGTGATGAGGCGGGCTTCGCCGATGGCGCGGAGGAAGCCCTGTGTGGTGCCGAGCATCTCGGCGGCCCGGCCCATGGTGTAGGCGGGGTAATCGTCGTCGTCGAGACGGCCGAACGTGTCGTCTGCTGTCATTGCACCTCTCTGTGGAACGCGCGGAGGGGCCCTGGCGCCGTACTGGCACCAGGGCCCCGAAGGAACTACTACACCATCTGCCGACCCTGATACTGCACCGGCCCTCTGTTTCCGCAGACCCGACCGAGACACTGTCGGGGGCGCGGGGATCGCGGTTGCTTGACCGGAGACCACCTCACTATCGATGTCCTGCGGTACCCGGGTCCAAGACTTCCACCCGGGCGATCCTGATGGCGCTCGGCTCCTCCGTTCTTCCCTCTTGATGGTGGCCTCGAACAGCGCCACCCTTCGGCAGCCAGCCCCGTCGCCCGTCCTGCGTCTGCTCTGGCTTAGAACCCCACTGCCGAACCTCCCGGTGCGCGCGCCCGCAGCCGACGCCTTCACCGAGGTACTGCTCACTGAGTTCACTGCTGGGTACTGCGAACTTTCACTTACGGGTCCTGCCACTGCGGTACTGCTCACGGCGGCCCCTGATCACTGCGGGCCACCCGGTCCGGTCGTCAGTCCCGTCGCCGTTCTGCAACCGCTCTGGCTTCGGAACTCCACCACCGCACCGTCCTGCGAACTGCAACTGCGGTACTGCTGCCCGGCAGTTCATCTCTGCCGCGCCTCGCTCGATCTCGGCTACGAGAGAAACCATAACCACACCACGACCCAATGTCTACTCCGGCTGACATAGATTTCCGTGCGCTCGAAGATGAGGTAATCCGCCTCGACTGGTCCATGGATGGTTCAAGCAGCTCCGAGGCTCCGTCCGGCGCTCACAGTGACCCACCGCCGCGCAGCACGTCGGGCTGAGCGTGACGTCGCCGACTGCGCCGCAGCTACCGTCGGCGGGCACCGGCCAACACTGCGTCTCGCGCAGAACACCACCGACCGGGACGGACGCTTCCAGCCGTGACGCCCCGCAGGTCGGCCGGTTGACGGGCGCGGCACGGGGGTCTGCGCCGCCCTCGACGATCCCGGGATGATCGAGCAGCTCGTGGAAGTGTGCACGCGGGTGCCGCGATCCGCGGGTCGACGCTCCTGCTGCCACCTCAGTGCCTTGACGAGGATCTGCTTCCTCGTCCCGCGGTCACTCTCTCGTGCTCGCCCAGCCGGTGGCATCGCCGCGAATGGGCCGCTTGCTCGAACCGGCACGGCCCCCGACTCGAGCAGACCGTGGGCCGCCGAGACACGGGCTCACGGCAGCAGGTGCCGTCATGCGTCGACTGTGCTCCTCAGTCCCCTTCAGGCAAGCACTTGGCTCTGCGGGGTTGGCGAGTGGAGGAGCGAGGCACAGGGGTTGGGTACGCACGGGCCCTCGAAGGTTTGCGGCAGCCGGCCGTGGCCCCTGACGCAGCGGACACTGTTGTCTTGGTCGTGTCCGAGCTCGTCACCAATGTCCTGCGCCATGGCGGGGGCCGCTGCACACTGGAACTGACTGCGCACCCCGACGCCATCGAGGTGGCCGTCCACGACGGCAGTCGGCATGCGCCGCGCATGCGCACCCCTGACCTGAACGGCGGCACCGGGGGTTTCGGCTGGCCCATGGTCAACCGCCTCGCCCACACCACGACGGTCACCCGCCGGGCCTCCGGCGGCAAGACCGTGAGCGCCTGCCTTGCCTGGTAGCGTCACCGCTCAAGCAGCCGGATGGTCCGCGAATATGGTCCGCCTCATGTCGCAGCCTGACGAGCTGCTCGTTGACGTCGCCGCCCTGGTGGAGTCCGACCAGAGCAATCAGATGTCCCTGACCGTGGTCACCGGTGGCGCTGTCATCACCGGTCGACTGGCTCTCGCAGCCACGCGGAGGCAGAGAGTGTCGGATGTGCTGACGGATTCCGCCCGCTTGGGCGAGTTCGCCGCCGTCTTCGACTCCCCCGCGAAGAAGGACGGGCCGCCCACGCATCTGCACTTCCATGTCGCCCGGATCCTGCAGGGCACGCTGGGGATCCCGGAGACGGGTGGGATGTACCGGGTTGCGATCGAGGACGTCAGCGCCTGGACCGTGGGCGACTTCAGCTATTCCGACCACTGAGCGACGGCGACGGGAACCCGCTGCACGCAGTGTGGGCCCGACCGGCGTACCGGTCGGGCCCACACTGCTGGTCAGATGTCGGCTCGTGCCTGTTTACCCGGTCAGACCGCCACGGGGGTGCCGAGCATCGCGGAGGCGTGCTGCAGCGAGCCGTGGATGCCCAGAGGCGCCGCTTTGGGGAGGGCGCGGCAGGTGAAGCCGAGCTGAGTCATGGCCCGGAGGACTTCGGCGGCGCTGAAGTCACGGCGGTCCTGGCGGGTGATGACTTGGCCGACTTGCTTGACGGGGTAGTGGCGGCGGCCGATGATCACCGATTCTCCGGTGACCGGTTCGGGCTTGATGCCCTTCATCGATTCCAGCACTCCGCCCTTGGTGAGCTCAAAGGGGAAGCGGGCGATGACGCAGCGCATGTGGCCTCACAGGGAGAAGGGAAGAACGGTCCGACCAGGGGCGAGGCGTTTCAGCGGGAGAGGGCGAGGATGCCCGGGGCGCTGCCTTGCTCGTCTACGACTCGCAGAGCACCGAGCCGACGGGAGCGCATCGCGTGCTCGGCTTCGCCATCGTGGTCACGGGTGAGGTGAACGATCCGTGGTCGCCGAGGTTGTCGCGCAGGCGGACGCGGTCCGTGTGAGCGCCGCTGTCGCTGACGGCGGTGAGGTCGGTTCGGGTCACCAGGCCGATGCGCTGGTCGTCCTGGTCGCAGACGACCAGTCGGCCCGTGCGTGCGGCGGCCATGACGGCCAGCGCCACCTCGACGCTCATGTCGTCACAGACCTGCGGTCCGGCTGCGTCCATGACCTCCACCGCCGTCCTGTGCACGGGGTTGGCGTCCGCCGAGCGGGGCTGCATCTGAATCAGCGTCAAAAGGTGTCTCCTGCAGATATGGGTCGACTTCCCGATCACGAAGGTTCTAGGCCACCGCGTCGAGGACGGGCTGGCGTACGGGGGCGCGCCGGGTCGCCGAGGAAGGGCGGCGTCGGCCTCGGGAGGAGGCGCTGCGCTTGGGGCGTTCGACCACCGGTGCGGTGATGACGACCGGGATGCCGGACGGGGCCTGGGCGCCGGTGATCCGGCTCAGGGCCTCGTCTCCCGAGCGGATCTGGGTGGTCTGCGGCCGGATTCCGGCGTCCGACATGAGGCGGACCATGCCGCGGCGCTGGTTCGGTGTGACGAGCGTGACGACGCTGCCGGACTCGCCGGCGCGGGCGGTACGGCCGCCGCGGTGGAGGTAGTCCTTGTGGTCGGTCGGCGGATCGACGTTGACGACCAGGTCGAGGTTGTCGACGTGGATGCCGCGCGCCGCGACATTGGTTGCCACCAGCACGGTGACGTGCCCCGTCTTGAACTGCGCCAGCGTGCGGGTGCGTTGCGGCTGCGACTTGCCGCCGTGCAGGGCGGCGGCGCGTACCCCGCTGTTGAGCAGGTCCTGGGTCAGCCGGTCGACGGCGTGCTTGGTGTCCAGGAACATGATCACGCGGCCGTCGCGGGCGGCGATCTCGGTCGTGGCGGTGTGCTTGTCGGCGCCATGGACGTGCAGGACGTGGTGCTCCATCGTCGTGACCGCACCGGCCGACGGGTCGACCGAATGCACGACGGGGTCGGTCAGATAGCGGCGAACCAGCAGGTCGACGTTACGGTCCAAGGTGGCGGAGAACAGCATCCGCTGCCCCTCCGGACGCACCTGGTCGAGCAACGCGGTGACCTGCGGCATGAAACCCATGTCGGCCATCTGGTCGGCCTCGTCCAGCACCGTGATGCCCACGTGGTTCAGCCTGCAGTCGCCACGGTCGATGAGGTCCTTGAGCCGTCCGGGCGTCGCGACGACGACCTCGGCCCCGCCGCGCAGCGCGCCGGCCTGCCGGCCGATCGACATCCCGCCCACCACCGTGGCCAGCCGCAGCCTGACGGAACGGGCGTACGGTGTGAGCGCGTCGGTCACCTGCTGCGCCAGCTCACGCGTCGGTACGAGGATCAGCCCCAGGGGCTGGCGGGGCTCAGCACGCTGTCCAGCGGTACGGGCGAGCAGGGCGAGGCCGAAGGCGAGGGTCTTGCCCGAACCGGTGCGCCCGCGGCCCAGTACGTCACGGCCCGCCAGGGAGTTCGGCAGCGTCGCTCCCTGGATCGGGAACGGTGCGGTCACACGCTGCTTGCCGAGTTCGGTCAGCAGGTGCTCGGGCATGTCGAGATCGGCGAAGCCCTCAACGGGGGGCAGCGCGGGGGTGATCGTCCTGGGCAGCGCGAACTCACCTTGCACTGCGGCTGGCCGGCGGCCGTAACCGCCGGAACGGGCAGGGCCGCCGGAACGGCGCGGTGCCTGCGAGCCCATGCGACTGCCGCCCTTTCCGGCGTCGACACTGCCGTGACGGGAGCGGTCGAAGCGGTCGTTCGTGCGTGTGCGGTTCATGCGGAACCTTCCTCGATGTGGCACATATCAAGGAATTCCCGCAGCAATGAGCGGCATGGAGAATTACAAGTATGGACCGGTGGCAAAAGAAAACAGATTTGGGCCGGCGGAAATATCCGGGGGCACAGGTGCTGAAATGGGTGACGCGATGGGGACGTAAGATCCGGGCATCGGCTGCGGCGCAGCTCTTCAGGACGCTCCTGCATCACTGACGGAGGAGCCGCGCGGGGTGAGACTGCGGATTCCTCCGAGTCGTCCCGCAGGTGAAACCGCTGCGGGGGATGCGTGTAGCTGGGGCCCGCACCCCGAAGGATGCGGGCCCCAGCTACAAAATGTGCGTCAGCGTCAGGCCGCAACGATGTTCTCGGCCGTCGGGCCCTTCTGGCCCTGCGCGATGTCGAAGGTTACCTTCTGGCCTTCGAGCAGCTCACGGAAGCCCTGCGCGGCAATGTTCGAGTAGTGGGCGAACACGTCAGCGCCGCCACCGTCCTGCTCGATGAAGCCGAAGCCCTTTTCCGCGTTGAACCACTTCACGGTACCAGCAGCCATGTCACATCTCCTTTGGGGCAGTACATCGGAATCCGCACTGCGCGGACGCCGTGTCGCCGCGATGATTACCCCGCCCGGAAATGACCGGAAATACAAAAGCGCTCCCAACCGACAGAACTGGGTGGGACACTTGAAGTTTCGGGAACCACAACTGCAACTGAGATCGACAGTAGCACACTGGAACGGCCCGTGCACATTACGCAATTCCGCTCTGCTCATTGCGGCAAAAACTCTCACTACACGGTCCGCCAAAGTCTCACTTCGCGAGCACAGATATTAATCCACTCGGAGTGCTACGTTTCAGGAAGAGCGGTCTCACAAAGTGCAACCCTGACCGCCAGGGGGCGACGGTACGCGGCTGTCCGTAAGACGTCTTCGAAAGGCGTCCAGCAGCTCGGACCGACGTCCTGGTGGCCGGACCCCGGGGTGCGACTACTCCCGTTGACCGCCTGCGGATCTGCGCCAGCGGTGGGTTGCCACACCGGGCTGGCGAATGAGCTCCCACCGCCGCACGCCCGCTTGAGGACCAGCTCGCCGAGAACGCGCCTGGGCGGCGGTGACGTCTTGGGACAGTGATCAACGAAACCGATGCCCTGGACCGGCTTCGCGCTCTCCCGAACCCTGGCTACCAGCGCTTCCCCCCTCCCTGCGAGCAGCACCAGACCACCAGAGCCGTGGAACCCGGCGCACACCCGACGCGACAGCCGGGTCATCAACCTGCCCGGACTCCGAAAGCATCCATAACTCGCACCACCGTCATCGCACGGAAGCCCCTGTCGCCGGGGGCTCGCAGGAAGGCGGACTGCATCATGCCACGAGAGCCGGAACCTCCCAGGGCACATCGCTTTTCATGGCAGCCTTCGACGCCGGGCGGGCTGTAGCCCCAAGATCCAATCAGGTCAGAGACGCGGTGCGGGCTCCCCGACGAAGCGGGCAAGCTCCCCTGCGGCACCGCGTGGCAGGCCGGCGACCGCCGTCTCCGGCAATGAGGTGATGACTTTCCGCAGCCGCGCGCCAAGCTCTGGCAGCAGGGCCCAGGCCGAGGCAGGGGCGCTGACGGCGGCGAGCAGCAGGTCGCCCTCGTAGAAGTAGGCGTCGAGCAGCGGCTCCTCGATCAGCAAGCGCACGGCGAGTGCAAGGACGTGGGGCAGTGCCACCTGCTGTGAAATGAGGGTGCGCAGGTCTGCGGGACCGAGTTCGCCCAAGGGTACACACCGCAGCTCATGCACTGTGCGCACCAAACGGGTCGCATCAGCGGCAGGAGGTGCCCAGCGGGGTGGGTCCAGCTCGTCGAGCGTGCGGTCGAGATGCAGCAGATGGTCCATGCGATTCATTCTCACCAGACCGCTGCGTACCCTCAGGCCGGATCAGGTGGAATACCTCGCGTGCCACGTATCGCTTGAGGCAGCGGACGATTTCCCGTCGCGTCTTGCCTTCCGCCGTGCGCCGTTGAAAGTAGTCCCGGGTGCGGGGGTCGAACCGGAGCCGCGCGTACACGATCCGATGCAGCGCCGCGTTGGCCTGCCGGTCTCCCCCGCGGTTGAGCCGCCAGCATCGCTCCCGCCCTGAGGAGTGCTCGATGGGGCTGACCCCGCACAGCGCCGCGAACGACGCCTCGCTGTCAAGGCGTTCCGGATTGTCGCCCATCGTGATCAGCAAGGTGGCAGCGCTGTCCGGTCCGATCCCCACAGGTGCCAGCAATTGCGGGAAGTGATGCTCCATGAGCCGGGCCAAGCGCCGGCTGAGGACACGGATCTGCACGGTCAGTTGTTCGATGCGCTGGGCCAGCAAGGACAGTGTGATGCGGGTGGCCTGGAGCACGTCCTGCCCGGCACTGTCATCCTCCTCGATGCCGCCGAAGCCCGCGCAGGTACGGAACAGCGCGGTGTTGCCCAGCCCCGCCAACTCCTCCCGCACCACGGGTCCCCCCGCCAGGGCAGAGACGACGGCACACACGGAGCGCGCGGCGTCCAGCGGCTCCTGCATGCCGGCCACCATGCAGGCGAAGCCGGTGCCCTGCGAACCGGCACACCGCGTCATTCCGAAGGAATGCGAAACTCGAATTCGGGACGGTCCCACGGCACGGCAGGCGGGTTCGCGAGCGCGGTCCCGATCCGCACTGCATCGGCGCGGTGGTAGAAGTCCTCGGCGGGAAGATGCGACACGACCTTGACACGGTCGAGCCCGGCGGCACGGGCCTCGGACTGCATGTGCGCGACGAGCAGTCGTCCAATACCCCGTCCTTGCGCTTCGTCAGCGACGAACAGCAGGTCGAGCTCCGGTGGAGCGAGGACCAGCGAGTAGAACCCGAGGACCCGGCCTCCATGCTCGTCAGCGCCGACGGCTACGAAGGCGCGGTTGGCCTCGATGTAATCAGGACCGACCCGGTAGCCCGCGACTGCGGCTGCGAACTTACCCTCGTAGGCGCCTGAGCCACGCACGAGCCGCGTGAGCCGTTTGGCATCCCGCGCGACGGCCCTCCGTATCGTGATCGGCTGGCTGATCGGGGAAGTGCGTGAGCTCATCGGGAGAGTATTTCGCACCGGAGAGTGCCTTCGTGCGGCGGGTCGGCTGCTCGGGCAGGCGTTCCTGCACCGCTCCCGGGTACCGCTCGCCCAGGCCCCGATCGACCACGTCACTGCCGCCGAATGGGTCGCCCGCCAGCAGCAACTGGACGCCCGAACCGCTGCGGAGGAGCCGACACCACGTGAGACCCCCCAACTTCGGACATGGAGATGTTGGCAGGCTCGCCCGGCCATGAACAGGCCGCGCACGGGATCCCCATGCGCCCTTCCCCGCGCTCCGCGCAGCCCCGAGGGGACAGGCTGTGCCGCAATAGCCCTCACAGGCGTTGGACTTTGTGAGAGCGAAGGAAACGACCTGGTTGGTCGCGAAGAGTTCCCGGGTCGCATGCTGCGCATCGGCCGTAAGACGGGTGTCGCCGCCGCGTCCTTGCTTAGTGGTCGGCGCCGTAAATCCTTCGGGGGTTGTTCACGCTGCCGGTGCGACAGAGGATTCTTCGTGGTGATCGGCGGTGTGCCGGTCGAGCCTGGCCAGCAGATCGTCCAGGTCGGAGGTGGTGAACCTCCACTGGAACGGCTGTGCCGTGGCGTTGTAGCGGTCTTCGAAGGCTCGGAGCCGGTCCCTGACCTCGGTGAGGTCGGTGAAGTCGTTGGGCGAGAGGGCCTTGCGCTGGACGGCAGAGAAGTAGATCTCGACTTGGTTGAGCCAGGAGGTGTGCACGGGGGTGTGGACCATGACCGTGTTCGAGAACGCCGCGGTGAGCCGGTCGGCCGCCTTCTGACCGCGATGGGAGGAGCCGTTGTCGACGATCCAGAACACGCGCTTGGCGCTTGCGTAGGCGACCGCCTTGGCGGCATCCTCCACGAATACAAACATGCCGCGTGATTTGCATGGACAAGGTATTCGGCAAGCGCACCCTCTTCCAAGTGCCTGTGGCTGACATCGCCCACCTCACCGGACTGAACCTAGGACCGCTACCGTCCGCTGACCGCCTCCCGATCGGGGTGCGCACCGCACGCCAATGGACACTCCTGGAGTCCTACGACGACATCACCGTGCACGCCTCATGAGCCGGACAAGCGACTCCGCATAAGGCACCCGTCTCGGACAGCGTTGCCAGCATCTACCGCGCACTCGGCCGCACTCCTGGCCGTAGGACCGCCGGCCTTCCCCGTCAGGCCGAACGTCACTGGTCGCCGGAGCGGCGCGGTGCTGTCATGGGTAGGGAAGACGGCGTGGACGAGCCAGCAGGGCCACGGAGGCCGGCGCGCCGCGCGTGGTCCGCCCGGGCGGACCGACCGCGGCCGCCCCGTCGCGAAGCGGAGGAGGCCGATGCCATGCTGCGCCGCCGCACGGTCGGTGACGTGATGACCGAGGAAGTCGTCACCCTCCGTCCCAACACACCGTTCCAGGAAGTCGCCGCCCTGCTGGACGCGAACGACATTGCCGCGGCCCCGGTCGTCGACGACAACGGCGTCCCCGTCGGCGTGGTGTCCGCGTCCGACGTGCTGCGGCACGAGACCGGCATGCCCGATCCGCAGGGGCAGGAGGGGAACGACGAGCGCGCCTGGGGCAAGGCCCGGGCCCGGGTCGCGGGCGCGCTCATGAGCAGCCCCGTCTTCACCGCCCGCGCCGACTGGACGATCCCCCGGGCCGCGCGGGAACTCCGCAGGCGGCACGTCAAGCAGCTGCCGGTGATCGGTGACGACGGGCTCCTCACCGGCATCGTCAGCCGCAGCGACCTGCTCGACGCCTTCATCCGCTCCGACGTCGAGATCCGCGGCGAGGTCGAGCAGGACGTCCTGGGACGCATCCTCGGCATGGACGAGGGCACCGTCGCGGTCGAGGTCCGTGACGGGGACGTCACCCTTCGGGGCCACGTCCCGGAACCGCGTCTCATCCCGGTGGTCGTGGGCCTCTGCCAGGGCGTCGACGGTGTCGTCACCGTGGACGCCCACCTCGCCGCCGCGGGCTAGGTGTTCTGCCCCGGGAGTCCGGCCGCAGCAGCGGCAGGCCAGCCACCAGGTGCAGCCGAGCAGATCCCGGCACGCCGGCGCAGATCGGTGGCGCCCTCAAGCGCCCATCTCAGTCCCCTCTGATGCGTGCCCCGGCTCCCGGACCAGAGCGACTGGATAGAAAGTGGTCTTCCAGGCCAACGTGGCCTTGGGTAGTTCCTCCCAAAACGCAGTGGGAACCTTCTTGCAGTCCCCCGCCGGCAATGGAACCTCGTTGACCATGGCGCGGATCAGATGGATGAGCTTCACCTTGCCTGCGGTTAGCAGCTGAATTTGAACGCCGTCCTGAGTGTCTACTCGAACTGAGTACCCATTCTGCTTAAACCGAATACCGATGATCACTCCCTTAATCTTCGTAGGGGGTTCGTCGCAACCTCTTCTGACCTCCTTGCCGCTGGGAGTGCAGATGATTTCCCAGCAGCGTCCCTGGGCATCCGTGTATTCGGACGGCATGCAGGGCTCTGGAGGCTCCGGCGGCTCTGGAGGTTCTACTTCGTCGGTGATGCAGCTGTCCCACCATTCGAACCAGCCCTCGGGGTCGTCGTACGAGCTGGGCGCATTCCACCCGCCACACGCCGGGTCACGTCTGTTCCAGGCCACGGCTTCTGCCTTCTCTTTGAGACGTCTTTGGCTTCCAGGGGACACTCCCAAGGTGCACTCGGCAACTCCTACTACTCCGGCTAAGAGAGTTCTGTACAGCAACAGGTGTGATGGAAGGGCACTTGCCATTCCCCGAGTGGTGGCGCCCGGCCAGCCGCGCCACGGCGCTGCCAGACGAGGTCTTTGCTAGAGCTCTTGGGCTAGATGAATGAGTCCAAGGGTTCGCCTGCGGACATGGCACGAGGGCGCCCAATGTCAATGTGTGACGAAAGACCTGGACACCCTCGCAACG
>NZ_JBEXFG010000076.1:0-21496 GCF_040606675.1 Streptomyces sp. NPDC005393
GCAGAATCCGCGAACTGTGCACCGCCCACGGCCTCGCAGCGGCCTGACCTCAACCAGCCGACTTCGCCAACGGAATCAGACCTACGCATTACGAGACCATGAGCGTTCGTGTTGCCTGGTGCCGCGCCGTGTTGTGCGGTGACGTTTTTCCTGATCAGAGCATGTGCAGCAGGTTGGCCCGTGCCACCCCGTGATGCACCGTCCAAAGGCGTCTGTCCACCGGCTGTCCACCGGCGGCACCACCGAGCGGGAGACCGAGAGGGCGAAGCTGGGGCCAGAATCTTCTCTCCTTAGCATGTCAGACGGATAGCGGGGGTACTTGTCGGATCTACACACCCGAGAAGCAGGGCGGGCTGGCCCTCCGAGGAGGTCGCGGCGACGGTCTTCGAGGACAACGTCACGCGGATCGAGCACTACGCCGCGGAGCTCGGCGAGCGCCCGGACGGCGTCGTGTGCCTCCTCGACCTCGTGCTCGACATGCAGCGCGACAACCTCAGCCTCACCCGCGTCCTCTCGAGCGCGGACCTCGCATGACTGACCGGCCTGGCCGCCCGTACCATCGCGGCGTTCCAGCCACACCTCGAACGCGGCCGCCGTGCCGGACTCGTCCACCCGGCCGTCGACGTCCAGGACGTGATGCTGGCCTTCCCCATGGCGGCCGGCGTGTGTCGTCACAACGTCACGGCCAGGTGTCGGGACCACTCCCGCGCCTTTGCCAGCTCGCGTACAGATCATCTCCGGGTGGGGGTCCGCGGTGTCCGTGAGCCCTCACCCGGCACCAATCCAACCAGCACTCGTCGGCCGGGTCGGAGCCAACGTCAGCGGTACCCAGCGCCTCGGCTCCCCTGCCGGGAGGTGGTGTCATTCCACGCCCGCACCAGTGAGAGCACCCTGACATTCCCTGACGAAACCTGACAAAAAATTCATGGCGTGCGCTTCCGACGGCCAGATGAACTCCGGATGCCACTGCACACCGACGGCCCTCGCATCGTCGCTCTCCACAGCCTCGACCAGGCCGTCAGCGGCGTGTGCGGTGGCACGCAGGCCCTTGCCCACGACGCGGATTCCTTGGTGGTGCTCACTGTTGACCTCAACCCGGCCGCTTGCCCCCATCCACTCGGCGATACGCGACGTCGGCTCGACCGCCACCGTGTGCAGGGTATGGACCAGCGCCTGGACACCTTGACGGTGCCGGACTTCGCCGGGCCGGTCCCGGCCGAGATCGCCATGGAGTTCGCCACCGTAAGCGACGTTCAGCAGTTGCATGCCACGGCAGATCGCCAGGGTGGGCCGCCCCAGGTCACGCGCCGTGCCCAACGCAGTCAACTCGTTGCGGTCCCGGCAGGGGCTGACTCGGGCCAGGAGGGGATCATCGGGATCACCGCCATACAGTGCCGGGCTCACGTCGCCGCCACCGTAGACGAGCAGGCCATCCGTGATCCGCACCAGTTCACTGATTCTCGGCTGTGGAAGGCCGCAGTCGATCGCCAACGGCACAGCACCAGCCGCAACAATTCCCCGGAACATCAGCTTCCACTGCACCGCGTCCCTGAGATCGGAAGAGCTGTAGGTGACCGCTATCACTGGTGCGCCCGCTGACCCATGAACCACTGTTTCCCTCCACGTGTGACGTCAGACTTGCATTGCGCGGCGATCGTCCGCCGCGTCGATCAGAAAGGAACGAATTGGGCGTCAGGACCGCGGCAACGCTCCCTCGTCACTGATCCCGGACGCATCGTCTATATACCGTCTGCCCGCGCGGACACCCCCACAGGTAACACACGAGGGATAGGACGACCGTGACGCCGGTGTCCCATGGTGCGGAGACCCAGTTCCTGCCACCGTAGCTGCCGACATAGGACATGCCGCGCATCAGCGCCACGTACACGACAAGCCAGCCCCCGCCGCGCAATACCAGGCCACCGCGACGGCGATAATGGGTATCGCGCCGCGCAGGTTCCCAGGTGGCCCAGAAAATGACCAGCGAGCTGGATGGGCCATCCCCTCAGTCTGGCTCGCCGAGCCAGCCCGCCCGCTCCGCGTTGACTCCGGCCTGGAACCGACTGTCCGCACCGAGGGCCGCGGCCAGGTCGGAGACTCTGCGGCGCACGGTGCGTACGTGAACACCGAGTTTGCGACCGATCGCCTCATCGGTCATTCCCGCCGCCAGCATGCGCAGCAGGGCCTGGTGTCTCTGCCGCAACGACTGCGTGTCACGCTGCCGCGAACTGTACGTCGCTGGCTCGGCGCGATCCTGCGGTTTCACCCCGGTGTTCATCTGCTCCAGAAGGGGCGGAAGCAATAACGAACTGTTCGTCCAACAGTGGGCGAACAGTTCGTGCAGTACGACCCCCAGGACACTGCTGCGCAGCACCACCAGCCCGGTGCCCTCGCCGTTGGGAAGCAAGTCGTCCGTGGCAGGCAGCAGAATCAGGCCCTGGTCAATCACGGACAATTGCAGAGGGAGTGTCGCCGCGGTGTGGACTTCTCCGCCCAAGGCGCTGAGCTGGTGCAGATATCCGGACACCGTAGGGATCGCCGCTGAGGAATCCAGGTGGATGGACCGCACCGAGAGGCCGCGCTGCAGCGCCAACAGGTACGGCTCGTTGAAGGCATGGGTCCGGGGGCGTTCGGTGTGCATGGCGACGATTTCCCGGCGGGCACTGTGCAGTGCTCCCTCTAAGGCTGCCTTGACCTGTTCCTCGCCCGTGACCAATTGCAGTCGTGCCTCGGACTGGTGTCGACTGTGCACAGCCTGGAACTCCGTCAGCACCAGCGGCAACGACTCACGGGTGTGTCGCGTGCGATCGAGGAGGTAGGCCAGATCCTGATAAGTGTCGAGCAGTAGATTGCCCATGGCCCCCTCCGGGGGCAGAGCCAGCCAGCCGCTGGCGGTGGTGCTGGTGCGGACCAGCAGCCCCATGTCGACCAGCCAGTCGATCGCACTGGTGATGTCCGATTCCGTCCAGCCTTCAGCGGCCTGGATGCCCTCTGGGCGCCATGCGGTGTCCCGTAGGGCGGCGGCGTAGACGGTGAGAGCGCGTTCGCGGCTGGCCTGTACATCTACAGTCTCCTCTTGGGCAACCCACATTGCAGCCTCCGAACAGGATCTGATGAGGTGTTGTCTGGCCAACGGACCTTCCCGCCACCTCCCGCCGGACGACCCGAGCCGGGTAGTGAGGGCTGATGCCAGGCTGTGAGCGCCATCGGTAATGGCATGCGTAGCGCCGGCGCCCGATTGGGTGTTACCGGAGGTCGCCGGGGCATGGAAAAGGTCGCGCGGTGGCAAAAATTCGGCAATACGCCGAACGGGACTGTGCTCGCGGCGACGGTGGCGCGGCAGGTCTTAGGTTTGACTTTCCACAGGTTCTTCTCAGGTAGTCGGCCCGGATTCCGGCCGCATTGGAATACCTATCCAGTCTATTGACAATGTATGCCGCTGAAAGTCAAACGGTGAGTAATGCAGGAAGTTGCCTGGCAGCAAGTTGCCCCGACCCTGGCACACCACCCGACAATGTGATCCGTGTCTCTACAGGAGCATAATGTGCCTTACTGGACATATTTACTGCAGTCACTCTTGATGAGATGGCCTCTGCATGCGATGATCATGGAAACGGTCGAGTTCTCCGGTGAATGGATGACACATCTTTATCCGTCGGAGATTTAGAGGAAGCCGCAGCGGGTGGCGAGGGAGCGGACGTGGATTCTTTCCCGGGAGCGACGGAGGATACGCCGTCGCTCGACGCCAACCAGGTGCGCATCTACGAGCATATTGTGCGTTCGGGTCGAATATCGTCCGCCGATCTTCATCGAGGACTAGATATACCCGCCAGTCGCATCGACAGTGCGCTTCGCAGCCTCCTCAGTGTTCACCTGATTCGCCGGGCATCGACCGCGGGAGCGGAATGGACGGCCTCCAGCCCATCAGTGGCGGCGGCCGCACTGATTACACCCCTGGAGGAGGAACTGCGGGAACGCAGGAAGTATATTGATGTGCTCAAAGGAGCGCTGGAAGGGCTCATACCCATTTACTTCTCGGCGCAGACCGGCAGTGATCTTCTCAGCGTGGAACTTGTCGATGACGCAGGAGCGGTACGGTCGCTGCTGGCGGCATCGGCACGCCAGTGCCAATCCGATGTCGTGATCGCGCATTTCGGCGGAGACTGTCCGGCGGAGGTGCTCACGGAATGCGACCCCGCGATGATGCAACGCGGCGTCCGGATACGGAGCCTCCACCACCACACCGCACGCAGCCACCAAGGCACCCGGGCCTTCGCCGAGCGGGCGACCGGTCTAGGCGCGGAGGTCCGGACCACAGAGGAGGTCTACGGCTGGCTCATCGCCTTTGACCGCAGGATCGCCTTCTTACCGGGTGGCCATCCCGGCACGACGGTAGTAGTGCGCCAGCCAGCCGTGGTGGATTTCATCTGTGACACCTTCGAGCGAGCGTGGCGCTTCGCCAGGCCGTTCCGGGAAGCAAGGGCTTCGGTCACGTCGGCATCGCGGGCGACATCGACCACGTCCAAGGAGATGGAGCGGGCGATCGTGCAACTCCTCGCCGCAGGAGAGAAGGATCAGGTCATCGCCCGGCGTCTGGGCATTGCGGTGCGCACCTGTCGGCGCTACATCGCCATGCTGATGCAGCGCCTTGGAGCCGAGAGCCGGTTCCAGGCCGGCTATCTGCTTGGCCTGGCCGAGCAGATAGCCGCGCGGAAGGAGGAGCAAGCCGAAAGCTACGACCAGGCTCGCTGACGGGTGGCCTCTGCGCCGTTCCAGGCCGCTACGCCTGAGCTTCCCCCGATGTGCGGGAGACTGGCTTGGGCTCGGTGGTTCAGCACATCCGGACCGCACGCTCACGCAACTCCACGGGGCATTACCTCGGGGCAGCCATGGTCACAGGTCCTCTCATGAGACCCACCTGACCCGCTGTCACCTCACGCCGCAACTCGGGGGAACTTCAGCCACACAGGTTACGGGAGTGTAGCCCTGGAGGCTCTCGAAATCCCGGCGAAGGACGACGGGGTCGTCGTTGACCAGAGTGAGGATGCCAGCGGTGTCGACCAGTGTTCTCACGTCGACCATGTCACCCACCTTGACCCGCCAGTCGATCGAATAGGCGCTCATGATGTCCGGCTCGTTGAGGTAGATGATTCTTCCGTGACCCACGGGAAGGAGCGCCGAAACGACGTTGTTCCGCCGGACGACGGAGCTCTCGTGCTTCGCGTCGTGGCCGAGCGCCAGGTCGATGTTGGCGTCGATCAGGTTGATGCCCGCGTTCCGTTCGTGGAACGGAACGCCGAGTCCGCCGGGCACACGTGCCGCGATTTCGAGGAATGTGACAGACGTGGTTCCGCCTTGCCCGCGCCGAACGAAGAGCTCAAGATGCGTCGATCCCGACTGGAACCCGAGTGTCGTGACGACTTCCTGGTTGAAGGCGAACAGTTCCTTGTAGAGCTCCTCGTCCGTGACCGGGTAGACAGACAGCGGACGTCCCTGCACGAAATCGAAGTTGGCACAGCCGAGTTCGAGTATGCCGGAGAAGACGACCTTCCCCTCGCGGACAAAAGAGTCGCATTGGTACAGCGTTCCGTCGATGTACTCGTCGACTTCGTATTCCAATTCCCGGAGATCGGAACGAATCTGCCGAGCGGCCCGGGCAAGGTCTTCGGCGCTGGACACCGTGGCGACGTTCAGACTGCCCGCGCCCGTGGTGGGCTTGACGATCAGCCGTTCGGATCCCAGAGCACCGACCAGTTCGTCGTAGTACCCCGACGGGTCCTCAGAGGCACGCTCGGCCAACAGCTTCCGGTACCTGGGCAGCGCGTGCGGCAACCGCTCCGCGACCGCCTGCTTCATCGCCACCTTGTTCCGGAACTGCGTCACGAGTTCCGGCCCGTCACCGCGGATTCCCGTGAGGCGGCGCACGTGTGCCACGGGGAGGACGTTGTCCTCGTGCTGGCAGAAGAGCGCGACGGTGGCGGGATCAGCGCCCGCGGCATCGATTTCGCGGCGCACCACCCCGGTCAGGTCCACGACGTCGAACGATGGCTGGAGGCCGTGCTTGCTGTTCCCCGGGAGCCGATGAATCGTGGCGATGTAGGGGACAAGCCTGGGGTGAAGTTCCTCGTCCGTTTCGAGCACGATGGACAACCGCGCCTGCTCTGCCGCCCGTTCCAGTACCTGGGTGCCGGCGAACCCGAGGTAGGCCTGTGATACGAAGACCAGGTTGTTGATCACAGGGTCACCGCCACGTAGTTCACGTTGATCCGGTGAAGGAGACGGCACTCCTCCAGGTTCTCGGTCGGATGCACGCCCGTACCCCGGTGCAAAGTGGTCATGTTGTCCCAGATGACGAGGTCGCCGGGGTCGTAGTGATGGGTGTAGACATCGCAGTTGCCGAGGATGGCATCTTCCAACTGGTCCAGTGCTCGCACCGATTGCTCCTCGCTCAATCCTTCGATCTCCATGGCGGACCCCGACGGTGCGAACAGGCCGATCCGTCCCGTCGCGGGGTGGCGCTCCAGCAGCCGATGTACCGTGCCGGGTACGCGGCTCTGCTGCTCTTGCGACAGCTCTTGCCGAGCGGCCCCGCGGTCGAGCCGGGTCTGTCGGTTTCCGAATCGGTGTACGACGTTAAGGGTGAGGGCATCGGTTGCCGATGCACAGCCGAACATCGCCAAGATGTCTTGGTTTTGGCGTAAGAGGTCCCACGCGGTCGACAGGTCGACGAAGCTCGTACCGCCGGAGCGTGCGGAGGAACGCACGGCGTACAGCGACGTGGCGAAACCGAGATCAGGCAGGTAGGACATGTCGCTGTGCCAGTAGGTTCCGCCGTCGAGGACCCCTAGTGGGGTGCCGTCCGGCGCCACGTAGTCAGAGATCTTCAGAATGGAGGGGTAGCCCTCAACAGTAAAGTTCTGCAGCACGTGGCAAACGGTGAGACCGAGGCCCTCCATGAACTCCTGGTAGCTCTGCGGGGACAACCACTGGTCGCGCACCACCAAGACTCTGTTCTCGAACAACAGTTCCTTGACTCGTGCCATCTGTGCGGGGGATTTCTTGGTGCAGTCGAATCCGACGATCTCACCGACGAAACCGTCCTTTCCCAATGACCTGGCCTTCATGAACGAGTTTCTCCCTCAGTGTCTGGGACCATCGCCGGTGCCGGGGCGGGGTTTTCTTCGTTGCGTGGGGACAGAAAGGCGCTCCGCGCGAGGTCGGACGACAGTGCCACGTTCGTGAACACGAGCGCTGCGGAGGCAGCCAGGACAAGCACGGGCACGGCGATGTTCCCCCACGGCCGCACGGCGTACTCAGAGCCAAGGGCGATGACCGCTACGAAGGGCGTCGCCACGGAAACCCGGACCGACGGCAGCCGGGCTATGGCGAACTGAAGGAGGAACGTCGGTACCACCACGAAGGCAACGGACAGTGCGAGCAAACGCAGGATCGTGCCCTGATCCGATTCGAGGAGTTTCAGTGTCTCGCCGGCGCTGGCTGCTCCGGTGACCATGAGGAGCAGAACGAACCGCAGGCACAGGACCGTGTTCGCCGACACCTCGGTCCTGCTGTGCAACGCGGACGAGTAGTGAATGTAGAGGGCCCCACTCGCTCCGGCGATCAGGGCCAGAACGACTCCCACCAGCGCGGAGGCGTCGTGCTTGGGAGCCGACAGCGTCTGGGACAGCCGGGCGAGAACTAGCAGCCCCAGTGCAGCGGTGGCGGCGAGCACCCCTACCCTGGCCGCCACGCCGAAACGTTGCCCCGACCAGACCGTTGCCAGCAGGAATCCGCCAAGGGCGACTACGCCCTGGAAGATTGCTGACTCGACGGACGCCTCGATCCGCTGCAAGGCCATGAACATGAACAGCCAACTGGACAGTGTCAGCACATTGAGAACGACGATTTCCCTGGGATGCGACCGGGCGAAACGGACCGCGACGCCGATACTCTTCCCCGCCCGCGTGGTGTAGACGAGCTGGGCCACGGCGAACGTCACGAACGCCAGCGCCATTCCACTGATGTGCACGAATGAGAAGGACACCCATGTGGCCGAGACTCCGGTGGCCACGCAGTATCCCACCAGGGCGGCCGACGCCGCGGCTGAGGCAATGCGCGACTTTAAGGGCAGACGGGACCTGGGTAGGCGGCTGGGAGATGACATGTTCCTGCTTTCTTGCACTGCCGAGCTGGGCAGCGACAGGGGTGGGGAAGATGACGTGCCGGCGGGGGGGGAGGCGACCCGCCTCAACGCTAGGCGGCCGGTCCCATCGCCTCCCGAGCCAATGGCGAAGTAGTGGTCTGGTTGCGTCGGCGCCGTGCCGTCAGTGGGCTGATCGATGGGGGATCAGAGAGTCAACTCGTCTGGTTCAGACGCGCGGTCACACGGTGCACGAGCTCGTCGTCGAGGTTCTCGGTGGCGGAGATGCCCAGTGTCGTGAGCTTCCTGCGGGGATCCGGGAGCGGGCGAGGTGCGACGGTGGTCCCCCGCCGGTCCGGCGTTCCGACGTAGAGCCATCCCAGTAGCTGCTCGCCGTCGACCACCCCCAGGGTCTTGCGAACCTCCGCGGAGTCGACAACGGCTCCTGTGCGCCAGATACAGCCCCAATCGCGTTCGTGGATCAGCAGGATCAGTGTCTGCACGGCACAGGCGGTCGCCGCGAGTTGTTCCCATTCCGGGACCTTCGGGTGATCCTCGGGGCAGAAGACTATGGAGACCAGCAAGGGCGCACGTAGTGCCTTCGCAATCGTCCTCTCCCGGGCCACACCGGCATCCATGGCCTCGACCATGGACTCGCCCAGCAGACGCCGCGCATGGCCACGCACGCTTACCAGCCGCCACGGCGAAATCCTCCCGTGATCGGGGGCTGTCATCGCCAGTTCCACCAGCTGCACCAGGTCCTCGTCGGTCGGTCCAGGGCCGGTGAGCCTGGTTGCGCTGTGTCGGGTGAGCACCGCTTGCGCGACATTCATCGATCTCGCCTTTCATGTGCGATCAGCAGAACGACAAACCGTCGGCAGTCCGGACCGGACTACCGACGGTCTTCATCCTGAACTGGCCACTGTCGCAGGGCCAGTTGGCGAGGGTGTCTCCTAGCGGACAGGCCCGGTTTCGACCGCGACCGCAACGGGACCCGGGTTCATGCCACCCAGCGCGGGCGCTTCACGGCCGCGACCAGAGGCACTCCCCCGTGGAGTGCCTCGACGAGACGTCGCACCGCCTCGTCCAACTGGACGGGTGGCAGGGTGTACGGGATGCGCAGCCGGTGCTCGAATGTTCCCGGATCAGGGCTGAACCGCGTGCCGCTCTCTATGTGGACGCCGTGGCCGATGGCTCGTTGCGCAAGAGCCGTGGCTACGGGCTGTCCCAGGTCGACCCATGCCGAAAGGCCACCGGGGGGCCATCGGGTTGTCCACTGGGGGGCGTGTGTCGCGAGCGCCGTCATCAGCGCGGAACGCTGCTGCCGGATCTGGGCGATGCGCGCGGGCAGCAGTACATCGTCGCGTTCCAGGAGGGCGACGGCGACCAGTTGGTCCAGGACGGAGCCGGCCGTGTCCACGGTCACGCGCAGCCCGGCGAGTTCCTCGATCAGCTGGGGTGTGGCGCGCAGCCAGCCGATGCGCAGGCCTCCCCAGTGACTCTTGCTCATGGACCCTATGGAGATGATGTGATCGGCTTCACCCGGGCCCGCGTGCGAAGCGAAGGGACCGGGCGTCGGCACGTCGAGGGCGGTGTCCGTAAACGTTTCATCGATGGCCAGCCAGGTGCCGGACACACGGGCCGCGCGCAGCAGCCGGACGCGTTGGTCCACGGGCATCAAGCAGCCTGTCGGATTGTGGAAGTCGGGAATCAGATAGGCCAGGCGCGGTGCGACCTGACGGAGCGTCGCCTGCATGACCTCGTCGTCCCACCCGTCGTCGCTGACCGGCACCGGCACCGTGCGCAGACGCGCTCGGCGGATGGCTTCCAACGCGTTGGGGTAGGTCGGGTTCTCCACCATGACACTGCCCCCGGGCCTGCACAGCGCCCAGAAAAGGAACATCAGAGCCTGCTGGGCACCCGACGTGATGAAGATCTGCTCCGGACGTGTCGGCAGGCCGCGGAGTGTGTACCGGTCGGCGACAGCGGTCCGCAATTCCTGTAGCCCGAAGAGGTGGTAGCCGGTTGTCCCGGCGTGCTGTGCCAGCAGGACGGTGCTGCGGTCCAGCGCCTCGGTGACGACGTCCACGGAGAGCCCGAAAGCCGCGATGGTCAGATCGATGGCGGCGCTCTCGGAGGTCAGCATGCGGTTGACCGCAGCGGGCCTGTTGCCGTCTGGCAGCGCTGTCCAGGTACCGGAGCCGCGGCGGGACCGGGCGTAGCCGCTTTCCCGGAGAAG
Organism: Streptomyces sp. NPDC005393; assembly: GCF_040606675.1. Taxonomy (NCBI): domain Bacteria; kingdom Bacillati; phylum Actinomycetota; class Actinomycetes; order Kitasatosporales; family Streptomycetaceae; genus Streptomyces; species Streptomyces sp. NPDC005393. Next base: position 10,380 of record NZ_JBEXFG010000076.1, read on the forward strand.
GTCGTAAGCGGCCGTGACGGTGGCACGGCTCAGCTTCAGGCATGGAGCAAGTTCACGCTCCGCGGGAAGTTTGATGTGCAGGGCGATCCGCCCGTCCAGGACGAGCGTACGAATAGCGTCGGCCAGGTGGCGGTACACCGGTCGCGTTGTCGACAGGTCCGGCAGAAGCTGAGCGAGCTGCGAAGCGGCAAGGAACCTGCCCTCGGCGCGAGAGGGAGCACCGTTGTACCGCATACCGCTTCCCTCCAACTGGCCGGGTGTATCGGCCAGTTTAACGGAACGATGAAGGCACGGAGGAAGAGCGCGCTCCTCGCCATAGGAGTTGAGAAGCGCCGCGGGGACAGGGGACGGGGTGCTACACGGTTGCTGCCTGCACGGCCGGGCGTGTGAAGAAGCGCCCGCAGTAGATCAGTGGGACGCGTGGACTCACGACGCTCTGTTCGACACGGCCGACCAGGATGGAGTGGTCCCCTCCGTCGAGCACGGCGTGCACGGTGCAAGCCAGCCGCGCCACGGCTCCCGGGAGACCGGGAAGCCCCGCCTCGCACTCGGTCATGTCGCCGGCGGCGAAGCGGTCGATGCCGGACGCTGCGAAGCGCCGTGCCACGGGTTCGTGCCCGTCGGCGAGGACGTTGACCATGAACCGGTCGCAGGCGGTGAAGGCAGCGTGGGTCGAAGCGGACCTGTCCAAGCAGATCAGGACCAGCGATGGATCCGCGGACAGTGCGGTGAAGGAACTCCCGGTGAATCCCCACCGTCTGCCCGAGGCATCGACCGTGGTGGCCACGATCACTGGCGACGGAACGGCGGCCATAGCATCGAGGAACTTAGTCAGAACCGACATGGATCTCCCTGCTCCTATCGCTTGGTGCCACTTCGGTCGAGGACAGCACAGCCAGCCGCCGTCCGGCCTCCTCGATCACGGCCAGCTCCTTGCAGAAGGCGAACCGCAGGAGCCCGCAGGCCCGTTGGGGGCTCTCGAAGAATCCGGAGAGCGGCAGGCCCGTCACTCCGTGGTCGCGGGCCAGTACTTCGTTGGCCGCCATCGGCTCGTCGGGCAGTACGTTGCCGGTCTCCGCGATCACCATGAATCCGCCCGCGGGGACGGCCGGCCGCAGACCGGCGGCCGTCAGGCCGCTGACGAGTGCATCGCGACGCTCCCGGTACAGCGTGTGCTGCCGGTTGAACCAGCCTGTGCGCCGCGCCCAAGCCAGACCCTCGGCGACGCCCAGTTGGAGCGGCACGGGCGCACAGTAGGAGAGCATCCGGTGGGCGTCACGCAGTGTCGAGGTCAGCCCGCGGGGCGCGTATGCCCAGCCGACCCGCCAGCCGCACACGCTCAGGCACTTGGAGGCGCTGGAGCACACGACGGTCCGCTCGCGCAGGCCGGGCAGGCAGGCGATGCTGTGATGCCGTGTCTCGTCGCCGCCGACAGAGCCGTACACGAGCTCTCCGTACACCTCGTCACACACGACGTGGAGCCCGTGCCTCAGCACGACGTCCGCGAGGGCCTTCAGCTCGTCGGCCGAGGCAGACCAACCGGTCGGGTTATGCGGGGTGTTGAGCAGAAGTACCTTGGTCCGGGCGGTCACGGCCGCCGCGACCGCATCGACGTCGAGCACGTAGGAAGCGCCGTGCCGCGCCAGGGCCACCGGGACCGGTATGCCGCCCGCGCGCAGGACGAGCGCCGGGTAGGAGTCGTAGAACGGCTCCAGCATCAGTACTTCGTCCCCGGGTTCCAGCAACGTCTCTAGCGCCACGGCCAGGGCTTCGGTGGCGCCGGCAGTCACAGTGATCTCGGTCATGGGGTCGTAGTCGACCCCGTCCGGTGCGGCTGTCTCCGCCAGGGTGCGCAGCAGGTCTGGGTGGCCGGCTGACGCGGTGTACTGATTGAGGCCGGAGCGCATCGCTGTGAGTGCGGCACGGCGGAGCACGGGGGGCCCGTCGAAGTCGGGAGCTCCGCGCCCGAGGTTGATGGCGCCGTGCAGAGTGGCGAGTTCGTCGGTTTGCGTGTATACGTCCGGAAGCGGTGTCCGGGACCGCAGGGCCCCGGACACCGGCGGGACGTCACCCGGCATCATGAATCACGGCAGGAGTGTCCCGTCCGTCCGCGTCACCGACGCTGACGATGTATCGAGCAGCCATGGGTCAGGCTGCGACCGGCTGCTGGACGATCTCTCGGTGGAGCGCCCCCCAGAAGTCGCCGAGGAGCTCGGCGATGTGCAGGGCTCCGCGCCTGATCTCCTCGCGGGACTCCTGCCCGCCGGTCGCCTGCTCGACGGCGGCGTGGATCCACTCGACGTGCTCGCGCTCGATCAGCAGGTGGAGGTAGAAGTACTCCATGCTCTCGACGTTGGATCCGGGCAGCGGCCGGAAGCCCTCGTACAAGCTCTTGATCATCGGCAGTCCACTGAGCTCGATGGTGTAGTGGCCGCCGAGAGCGGCCTCGATGCTGCCTTCGAGGAAGAGCGTGCGGATGCCCTCGACCAGGGCGGTGGTCTCCGGCAGGTACTCGATCGAGCCGGCCTCGGCGATGTCGATACCGAGGGGGGCACAGGCGTTCTCAAACATCTTGTAGTGCCCCATGCCCCCCTCCCCACCGCCGCCGAGTTCCGAGACGACGGTCTTCGCGAGTTCCTTGCGAATCTCCTCGTTGTCGACCCTGTGAGAGAGGCCGGCCAGGATCTTCGGGAAGGTGCGGATGTAGAGGTAGTACTGGTCCGCGAACTTCTGCACGTCGTCGACGGTGAGCTGCTGTGCCCGGACGGTGGCGAAGAAGTCGTTGTCGACGCAGTCGGTCGCCTTGACAGCGGTGTTCAGGTCGTCGAAGAACTCATCGAGGGACTGCATGACGCATCTCCTTTTCGGGGTGGATGGTGCTGAGGGGAGGGTGGTATGGGGTGATACGCGCCGAACCGGCCGGGCGCCGGGAGGGGAACGGGCGACCGGCGCGCAGGGGTGGGTATCGACAGCCGGGGCGTCGAGGCGCGGACCGCCGTCAGACGTCGGCGGTGACGGATACCTGCTCGACCTTGCTCGGCTCGCGCGATCCGAGCACGCACACCGTCGGCCTGGTCCGCGCCGGTTCGGTCTCGTTCACCGACCGCTGGCCGGCGCAGGCCCCCGTCACGTAGAGGCCGGGGACGTCGGTCTGGCCGAGCGCGTCATGGGGGAGCGTGTTGTCGGGTTTTCTGCGCATGGACGTCAGCAGCTCACCCGGCGGATAGACGGGGGAGGAGCCGGCGGCCCACACAACCACCGCGGTGTCACGTTTCCGGGACTCCTGCCACACGCCGTCCCCGTCCATACGCCCCTGCGCATGGCGGCACCGGCCGGGCAGGGAGTGCGAGCCGAGGCGATTGAGGTTGCCCGCTTCGCGGTAGTGCCAGCGGACCTCGTCATCCACCGGGTCGAGGGACTCGTAGATCAGGTGGCGCACGCACGGCACGGCCCAGGGCCGACGCCCGCACTCACGGCTGCTCTTGACGACGAGTTCGTAGGCGAGCTGCGAAGGTGCCCGCCAGGCGAACCTGTCGTCGCTCTCCACGGGGTACATCCCGACGTAGTTGTTGGCCAGGACCGTCACGTCGCGGGCGTCGGGGGCCATCAGAGCGGCAGTCTGCAGGGCCGAGTTACCCGCTCCCACGATGATGACCGAGTTCCCGGCCCATCGTCCGGTGTCGCACCGCGACAGTTCCCGATAGACCGTGTCGAACGTGATCGCGCCTGCGGCCTGCCACTGTGCAGGCGGCTTGCGCGGCGTGCTTCCGGTCGCCAGGACAACGGCGTCGGCATACACCTGTCGGCGTTCTCCTCCCGATGTCCGCAGGGCGAGAACGAAGCCGTCCTCGTCTCGTCGGATGTCCAGCACACGTGCCAGGGTGACGCAGGCCCCTGATTTCATCAGGGACTCCTTGACGTAGGCGTCGTACTCGGCTGCGGTCGGCCGGAGTTCACCGGCGGGCAGCATGGCCCGCAGTTCCCCGGAGGTGCGGGACACCAGCAGTTCCTCGGCGTACGACTGAAGTGTCGACCGACCCAGGAACGCCATGCCCGTCCCCAGCCGCTCCGCCACGACGAGTATCTCCTCTGGCGGCACGTCACCGCGCCGTACCTGGACGGCCGCAGCGGATCCGCCGCCGACGACGACGAGACGCCAGCGTCCCGCACGGGAACCCATGTGAGACATTCACTCCTCCTCGATCATTCCGAACGGGGTCCGATCAGGCAGGGTTTCAACCCCGGTGCGGATCCGTGTGAACGGTCGTGAGTGTGAACAGCGGTGCCAGGGCTTTTTTTTCATGTATCACGGGAATTGAGCACCGACATCGACAGACGGTATCCAAAGGATTCCTTCTTTCGTGAAGCAGCGTGCGCCAAGAGGCCTTACTCTGCGTCAGTTCCGCAGACGTCCATCATCATTCCGGAGTAATGCCCGGGCGCCCAGAAAAGTCGCCGCCCTGAACAGGACATGTCCTGATGCAGGCGGTGACCACCCAGGCGAACGGCAGGTCGCTCATCGGGGCCGCGATGACCTGCTTGGCCAGCACGGCGTGGGCCTGGTTGCGGCAGCTGGTGCGTCGGGCGACCAGCGTGTGCCGTCCGCGCACCGGTTCCCCTCAGTTCACGGGTCGCAGGCGGGGCAAGCCAGGACTCCGGCAGGCGGCGCAGGCGCAGCAGGTCGACCAGATCGCTGGCATCCTTCTCGTCGTTCGTCACCCGCCGGTGGGTGAACACCCGCACGCCCCCGGGTGGGCCAGGTGGACCTCGGCGCCGGCCTCCGCGGCGCGTCGGCAGCCCAGTTCCAGCCCAGCGTGGCCTCCACGTCCACCTTGGGTGCCGGTCCGCCCTTGGCGATCTCCCGCTTGAGTCGGGCCGGATCGTTGGCGAACCGCACCATCCCGCCCAGCCGCTGTCCGTCCCGTGCCATGCAGACCAGCGCCGAACGGCACCAAGCAGGTCCATTCCCACCCATTGCGGGCCGTCGTACGGTGACGTCAACGAACCTCTTTCATCCTGTGTTTTCGCAGATCGGGACGGCGTGTAAGGCGGTGACGGTCCGCCCGATGCGGCTCGTGCTGCAGCGGGCTCGTCGTAGCAGCCGCCAGGCTTTGAGTCTGGCGAAGCCGTGTTCGCCGGGTGCGCGCAGGCGGACGTGGTCGCGGTTGTACTGCTGGTAGTGGGCGGGCAGTTCGCGATGTCCGTAGTAGGGGGTGCGGACGGTGGTGCCGACTCCCTGGATGAGGATCTGCCGGATGAGGCAGGGCTGGATGATGCCGCGGGCGCGAGCTGCGGTGAGGTCATGCCCGAACACCAGGTAAAACGCAGAATGGCGACCGGAGACGCTCACGGGGGGTACCGGCAGACTCTTCCTGAGAGCTTGCTGTGCAAAGGCACGTTCGCGTCAACCCCGCAGTACCGGAAGTGACGTCACCCGCGGCGCACCACGCGACGGGTGGCGACGTCCGACAAATGGGGCTCCTGCGTCGACGGGTAGAGCAGCCGGAGCAGCGGCCCCGTCATGGCCGTCGTCAAGAGGGCCATGACGACCATGAGGGAGTACAGGTCCCGTTCCAGAACACCGAGTTGCACGCCGGCGGTGAGAATCACCAGCTCGGTGAGCCCCCGCGTGTTCATGAGCGCGGCCAGGGCGGCCGACTGCCGGGAGTCCATCCGGCTCAGGCGCGCGGCTAGGAACGTGCCGCCGAACTTGCCGCACACGGCGACCAGCATAATCAGCACGAAGTCGCCGAGATCACCCAGTCCGAGCGCGGAGAGGTTCACGTTCGTACCCGCGACGACGAAGTAGACAGGCAGCAGCAGAAAACTGCTGGGCCCCGCGACTTGGGTGTGGAGGGCCTTGCGTATGTCTCCGCCGTCGCCCCTCGGGATGACCGTGCCGAACAGGAAGGCACCGAAGATGAAATGCAGTCCGATCCACTCGGTGAAAGCACCCGACAGCAGGAGTCCGACCAGGCCGATGACCAGCCACCCTGAGCCCGAGACTCCGCCCGATCGTCGCCTGGCAACGAGCTTCTCCAGCAGTGGGCGGATCACGAATACGCATCCGGCGACGAACGGGACGCTCAGTACCGCGATCCACTCAGGACGGCCGTCGTCTCTTGCCATCCCCATGATGACCGCCAGGGCCGACCAGGCCGTGACGTCGCACAATGCCGCGCAAGAGAGCGCCAGTTCGCCCAGCGGCGTCCGGTGCATGTCGCGGTCGAACAGGATCCGGGCGAGCACCGGGAAGGCGGTCACGGACATCGCCGTACCGGTGAACAGCACGAAGACAAGGCGGCTGTCACTGGGGTGGTGCTCGAACAGGTAAAGGCCGAGCAGTGCCCCGAGGCCGAAGGTCAGTGCCATCGAGGTCACCGACACGGTGAAGGCGACGCGTCGCGTGCCGCGCAGCCGGTCGAGGTCGAGTTCCATGCCGAGTTGGAACATGAACAACGCCACGCCGAGGTTGGCGAGCGCGCCGAGCAGCGGGCGGACCTCGGTCGAAACGAGAGCGTCGGACAGCGCACCATGGAAGAGCGTGGGACCGATGACCACGCCCGCGACAATCTCCCCGACGACGGGGGGCTGGCCCAGTCGCCGGGCGAGCAAACCGAAGAGGCGTGCCAGGAAGAGGATGGCGGCGAGGTCGAAGAGCAGGACGGCGACATGATTGTGTGACAACGAGTCATCTCCCGGCATGCGATGGAATCCAGGAGCCAGACGCACCAGCCGTCTGTCCGGCTGCCGACAGAGCTCGGCGCTCCTGTCCGCGCGTGATCGCCGGCCGTTCGCACTCAGACAGCAATGAAGCGATGTGGCGTTGGGGGCATCGCCCATGCTGCCCAGGTGACGGATGGTCGTGAGCGTCTTCCCGCTGCCGTATGTGGGCCTGTCCGGAACCTGACAGGCTCGAGTTTCGGCCAGTACGAACGGGGCGCAGGTCAGGCATCACCGTGGAAGCACTGGCAATCGGGCCCGACCCAGCTTCGCGTCTGGCGCAAAGTATCCGCTGCCTCGCTATGGGCCTGCCGCCCCGTCGTTGACACCCCTTAGGGCCCGTGTCAGCCTTCTGGCAATCAACTAAAACGGAAATCGACGTCCATCGTAATGGATTTCCCGGCGGAGCCGATTCCGCCGCCCGCTCTCCCCTGCCGTCTCCAAAACCCGCCGGAGTTCACCGTGCCTATTTTCAGCGATATACGGGACCAGTTCGGGACCGATGGTTTCGTGGGCCCCTTCCCAGCCGTCTCGGGAAGGGATCTGGAACGTGTACGTGACATCGCGAACAAGATTGTCGCGAATGGCTTCGAATCTCCGCTCTACGGACAGAGGTCTGGCCGTGACTGGCACCTCGTGCACCAGGAGTTCCTGGACCTCGTACGAATCCCGGAAATTATCGACCAGTTGCGCTCACTGCTCGGTGACGACCTGCTGCTGTGGAGGTCGCAGATGTTCGACAAAGAGCCCGGGGACGGACCTTTGCAGTGGCATCAGGCGAACCTCTTCTCGGGCGAGGAGTACGGCAACGAGAAGCACTCACTGGTTCCGGCCAACTCCTCCTCATACGCCGACTCGTTCGGCGTGACCGTGTGGTTTGCCTTCGACGACGCCACTGAGGAGAATGGAGCCGTCAAGCTAGCAAAGGGAACGTCCCGCAAGCGCTACCCGACGAAGAGCGTGCCGTTCGAGGAGTCAGTTTTCGGCCAGACCCTCATCGCGCAGTGGCAGCGGACCGGAGAAAATCACCGGATAGAGGAAATGCGCGGACGCAGCTGCTACCAGGCCACGTTCGACCCCGAAGCTGAAGGTGTGGAGGTACACACGATGGAGGTGCCGGCCGGGCACTACTTCCTCTTCAACGAACGGACCGAGCACTGCTCCGGACCCAATCTCACCGACCGCCGGAGGCTGGGCCTGAACTTCCGTGTCGTACGCGGAGACACCCTGATCTATCCGGATCGGCTGACCGGCGACCACATTGACGGCGAGGGATATGATATTTCCTCGCACCGTTGCATTCTTTTGTCCGGCTCGGACCGTGACGGTCGAAATGCGATCGCCCAATAACGGCGATCACCGGCCGACTTGCCCTCTGCGAAGCGTACAGTCAACGGCCCCGGGACCGTGACCGGAACGTCATTGGCCCGTTAATCGTTGACAGCGGTAGAACAATGGACTCGGAGTCCCGCGTCGTGGGCAATAAGGGAAGTAACACATGGGAACAGGTACCAAGCCTTCGGTGACAGTTCGACTCCCGGACGGCTCGGAATTGCCCTGGGAAGGTTTTGACACGGGTCCCCACGTTTATGACGGAGATTTCGCGGAATTCAGCGAACGTCTCCTCGGGCTGACACCGCAGAAGGTCGTCGAGGAGTCGGCGCGGCGCCTCCTGCCGTACCGGGCTTCCGGGGGCAGGTCCGGCCCCGCGCTCGTGTTGCACTCCGCCACCCGGACCACCAGGGGCTTCGAAGGCGACCTCAGCGATCTGGCCGCAGGACGCGTGCCCTACGACTGCGCGACCTATCTAGAAGCCCGTTCAGTGTTCCTCGCGCGTCCGGGCGATCTGGTGGTGGGGCGCACTCCCCCGTGGCGGGAAGCGCTGGCGGTCCATGCTGTCGACGGGGTCGACATCGGCGACCTGGAGCACTACTACCTCTCGCAGGCCCTGCTGGTGATCGCCGTGCGGCACGACACCGAGCCCGGCGGGACGTGTCTGACCCGGGTCATCGACTGGCTCCGCGACCGTCGCGACGCGGTGGTGCGGATGTACGCACTCGACCGTGAGATGCAGATCTTCCTGCTCTGGCTCATCCGCCGGGCTGGGATCTGCAGCGTGCGGATCGACGCCAACAACCATGTGGTTTCGACCGACTGGAACCGCAAGCGGCACATCCACCCGGTGGTCGCGGTTGCGGAGGCGATGCCCGAAACCGGAGGGGAACCCGAGGAGCTCCTGGCCGCCGAACAACGCCTGAGTGAGGCGCACAGCAGGCTGGGACTGACGACGCCCACGCTTCCCGGATACACCGTCCTGCGTGAGGGAGTCAGCAGCGAGCAGTTCATCGACGGCGTCCTGCGCGCCGCCGGATTGCTGCGCCGGCGCTACGGGCTGGAGCGGGCGTTTCTCAAACCCAGTGAGGCCGGGGACGGAGCGCGCATCGTCGGCAACCTGGACCTCCGCGACACCGACCGGCTTAGGACGGCTGCTGCGGCGGCTCACCGTTACGGCGACGACCACCTGCTGGAGGCCGCCGTCGACTTCCTGACCGTGGAGGCGGCCGGTGCCCGGCATCCGGTGGCCCCCTCCGGTCACATCCGCGGCGGCGATGTGGCCGAAGGCCTGACGCTCCAGGTGCTCAACGGCTACTCCTGGGAGGGCAACGCCTACCTCGACCGCTCCGCTTGGGTGGCCTGCGGATTGCCCCGCGACCGGTACGACCGGGCCATGGAGGCGATGCAGAACCTGCACGGGGCGTTCCTCAGCGAGCGCAGCATCGCCGAAGGCAGCCACGGCGGGCTTGTCACCGGCGGAGTGGACTTCGCCGTGGGACGGGTGGGCGGCGTGTTCGGGGACCGGATCCTAATCGCAGCGATTGACTTCAACCTCTCCTCGCACGGCGCCGAGTACCTGCGGGCGTTCCACGATCTGACCCGGGCTCAGGAGTCACCCGAGCGTTACTCCGCGACCCGCGTCTTCCGGCCCGCCCGCGACGCGACGCTCGCCGCCGCGCAGGCGACGGTCGCTTCCGTCACGCCTGAGGGAGCGATGTCCACCGTGGTTGGCTGCGTGCCCAACAGGTGGGGGATGGTGGCGACGACCGGGCAGGACCTGTCCCACGCGATGGAACGCGCTCAATACCTGGTCGACGTACTCGTGGGTGCCGGTCTGACCGCCGCCTGCCCCGCGTAACGCACACCCGCCCGTCGGCGCCGGGAACGGGCACTCCTGAAAGACGCTCACCGATAGGAGACAAAGTGTTCCACACGGCTCCCCAGCCCAAGCGCTGGCGACCGGTCGTTGTCGGAGGAGGATCGGCGGCTCATTCAAAATTCCCGGATGCTGACACGAAAAGTTGAGTGAGTGTACTGCTGGTCAGGCCGTTGCTGCGATGGGCTCGAAGCGGACGGTGAGGCCGAGGCGGTTGGTTTCCTTGGTCATGCGGCGCATGGCGCGTTCAGGGTCGCGGCGGGTGAAGTAGTCAGCGCCGAGGTCCTGGTAGCGGGTCTTGTTGCGGAGGATGTGCCAGATTGCGACGGTGAGTTTGTGCATCACTGCGACCAGGGCCCGCTGCCGTCCGCGGCGGGCGGCGATGCGCCGGTAGGCGCTGAGATAGCAGTCCTTGTTCCGGGTCACCGACATCGCGGCGATGACAAGCAGCCGTTTCAGGTTGCTGTTGCCGTTGCAGGTACGGGCGGACTTGGTGGCGCCGGCGGATTCGTTCATGCCCGGGCAGACCCCGATCCAGGAGGCGAGATGGCCGGCGGTCGCGAACTGGGCCATGTCCCCACCGGTCTCAGCGATGATGATCTCACCCGCCGCAGGGCCGATGCCGGGGATGGTGTCCAGGTTCTCGACGTCCTTGTTGTGCTCCAGACGGGTCAGCAGCGCGGTTCTTGTCGGAGACCTACGAGAGCGACGGACCACGGATAGCGCTGCCGCCATGAGCCAAAGGACCAGCCTCCCTCGTCGGAATCTGAGCGGGACTGCACCCCCGTTGCACGGCTGTCCACCGTTTGTCCACCGGAGACCCCTGGCACGAGGCGAAGCCAGCCGCTCCGAAACACAAAAGACCAGTTCAGAGGCTTAGAGCTGGATTCTCGTCACAGAAACCAAACCTCTGACCTACGCATTACGATGCATAGACCACAGGTGCCCGATTCGCCCGAATCCCAAGGTCGACGAAAGACAGAAACCCCAGGTCAAAGGCCTGACCTCGGGTTCACCATGGAGCCGCCTTCGGGATTCGAACCCGAGATCTGATTCCGTTGGCGAAGTCGTTGAGTGTGGTTGTGGGACATTGGTGGCGCTCGTCCGCCGGGGGTGAGCGTGGCCTGTGTTGGGGGCGGACTGTGTTGCGGCCGGTGGGTGTGGGGGAGATCCCGGAGGACAC
>NZ_JBEXFG010000077.1:0-21309 GCF_040606675.1 Streptomyces sp. NPDC005393
CGCCGTCAGCCCTGGATTCCTTCGCGTCGTCCGCGCCACAGCCCGTCAACCCGGCCAGGCCCAGCGCGCATACGGCCAGCACGGCGGCGGCCGGGTGCACGTCCGGTCTCGTGTCAGGGGGTGTAGCGCCGGAAGGCGGGCACCGCGGCGGCCGGGCCCAGCGTCGTCGCGGCGACCAGCAGCCCGCCCGCGGTGACCGCCGCACGGGGTCCGACCAGGGAGCCCGCCGTGCCGTGCAGCAGATCGGCGATGCGCGGACCGCCCGCCACCACGGTGAACACGCCCTGCATCCGGCCGCGCATGTCGTCGGTGGCCGCGGACTGGAGAATCGCGCCCCGGAACACCATGGAGACCATGTCGGCGACGCCCGCCAGGGCGGGGAACGCCGCCGCCCACCACAGGCTTGGACTCAGGCCGAATCCGGTGATGGCCACGCCCCAGGCCACCGCGGCGGCGATGACCATGAGGCCATGGCGCCGGGCGCGGGAGAAGGTCCCGGACAGCAGTCCGCCGGCCACCGCACCGAGCCGGACAGCAGTCCGCCGGCCACCGCACCGAGGGGGATCGCCGCGAACAGCAGCCCGAGCGCGAATCCCTCGCCCCAGGACGCGTAGGTGTGCGAGGCGAGCTGCGGGAAGAGTGCGCGCGGCATGCCGAAGACCTGCACTGCTGAGGGAGCTGGACACGTACGGCGGTGTCGTCCCGGACGGAGGTCTTGAGGTACGGGCCGACACCACCGACCGCCGGACGGATCTGTCGCGGCACACCTTCGGCGCGCAGTTCGCCCAGGTGCGGGTGGACGGCGACACGGGTGAGATCCGGGTGGACCGGATGCTGGGCGTGTTCGCGGCCGGACGGATCATCAATCCGCAACCGCACGCTCGCAGTTCCTGGGAAGACCAAGGCCCAGATGGTCAGCTGGATCAAGGACTTCGGCACGAGGGTCACGGCGCGCACCGGCCGTGAGCCGATGATCTACACGACCACCGGCTGGTGGACCTCGTGCACTGGCAACAGCGCCGCCTTCGCCTCGAAGAACCCGCTGTGGATGGCACGGTACGCCTCGACTCCCGGGGCACTTCCGGCGGGCTGGAAGAACCACACCCTCTGGCAGTACACCTCCACCGGGGCGGTGGTGAGAGACCACAACAGGTTCAATGGCTCCCTGAAGGGCCTCAAGGCCCTCGCCAGGGGGTGAGCGACGGCGCTCAGCCGCCCAGCGCCCCGCCGATCCCGCCGAGCACCCCGTCGACGGTGTCGCCGACACCGTTCACCACGCCGTTCACCAGCCCCGTGCCGTGCTTGCCACCGGTCTGCGGCGCCTGTGGCTGCTTGCTGGGCTGCTCCGCCGGGGTGGACGGGTCGCCGCTCGGGGCCTGGCTCGGCGAGGAGGGCTCCGAGGGGAGGACCTGATCGGACCGCTGCGCCGGTGCGGTGGGCGCCTGCGCCGGGGCGTCCTTCAGGGGCGTCGCGGCCGGGGTGTCGGTGTCCGGCTTGGCGTGCCGCCCGGAGCCACCGCCGCTGTCACTGCCGCCGCCACCCGCGCCCCGGGCGCTGTCGGTCCCGTCCGTGCCGTCCGTGACCAGCTTCGGCTTCGCGGATTCGGAGGGCGACACATGGGTCTGTGCGGGCTGGTCGTCGACGGTGGGCTCGATGTCCGGAACCTGCTCCTGCTGGGTGTTGACATCGGAGCGCGCCTGGACGGACTTGTCACCACCGGACGTCGAGTGGAGGCCGAAGGCTATGGTGCCCGCCACGCCGAGGGCGGCGGCCGCCTTGAGCGTCGTGGCACGTGCGTGCTGCGCCGGCGTCGGTCGGCTGTGTCGGCCCATCTCGCTGAACTCTCCCCGTCATGGCATGGCTGGTTGCGGTGGTGCACCAGTAAAGCCTGATCACGACAGCGAAGGGCGATCCGATGCACAGGTGTTACACAGTAAAGAACACGCCAGATGATAGCCACTGGTCCCCGGGGCCGGATAGCGCCCACCGGGGACCGGCTGTTGACGGCTCCGCGTCAGGACACCACATCCTTGCGGCCGAAGCCACGGAAGGCGAGCGCGAAGAGCACCACCGCGTAGGTGACGGAGACCGACATCCCCTTGAGCATTCCGCCCCACTCCAGGTGGGTCTGGAGTGCGTCCGCCCAGGCGAACTGCCAGTGTTCGGGCAGGAAGTCGCGCCAGGAGCCGAGCGCCGTGACGGCGTCCAGGACGTTGCCCACGATGGTCAGCCCGACCGCGCCGCCGACCGCCCCCAGAGGCGCGTCCGTGACAGTGGAGAGCCAGAACGCCAAGGCAGCGGTGACGAGTTGGGAGAGGAAGAGATACGTCACCACGAGGGCGAGCCGGACGAGCGCTTCCCCCGGGGCGAGCTCACCGCCCGTGGGGATCCGCAGCGGCCCCCATCCGTAGGCCACCGTGCCCACCCCGAGTGCGACGAGCGGCAGCAGCACCATCGCGGCCGCGCTGAATCCGAGCCCCACGGCCAGCTTGCTCACCAGCAGCCGGGCCCTGGGCACGGGCGCGGCCAGCAGATAGCGCAGCGAGGACCAGCCGGCCTCGGAGGCGACGGTGTCACCGCAGAACAGTGCCACGGGCACCACCAGAAGAAAGGCGGCCGAGACGAACAGCGCGGTCGCGGCCAAGTTGGCGCCGGAGGCGGTGGCCGTGGCCATCAGGGTGATCCGGTCGTTCCGCCCCTCGGGGGTGCCACCGATCGCGAACGCCGTGACGAGCACGAACGGCAGCGCGGCCAGCACCACCGCCATCACCAGGGTCCGGCGCCGGCGCAGCTGCCGTACGGCTTCGACCCGCAGCGGCAAGGTGTGGCGGGCCCGGTAGCCGGGCGCCGCCTCCGTCGTCAGGGAGCTCATGCGGATCCTCCTTCGATCAGCGTCAGGAACGCGTCCTCCAGGCGCCGGTTGGGCCCGAAGCTGGTCACCGGGATCTCCAGCCGCACCAGCTCGGCGAGCAGCCGCGCCGGGGCCGCCCCATCGAGGAGGACCAGCAGTCCGTCGTCGGTGCGGCGGGCGGACGCGATGCCGGGCAGCGCGTCCACCTTGTCGACGAGGGCGTCGCTCAGTTCCCCCTCGTGGCCCACCAGCACACTGCCGCCGGTGCCGGTGATCTCGCCGACCGGGCCCGCCTGGATCAGCCGACCGCGGCCCATGACGACCAGATGGGTACAGGACTGCTCGACCTCGGCGAGGAGATGGCTGGAGACGATCACCGTGCGGCCGGCGGCGGCGTACCGGATCATCACCTCGCGCATCTCGCGGATCTGCGGCGGGTCCAGCCCGTTGGTCGGTTCGTCGAGGATCAGCAGATCGGGCAGGCCCAGCATGGCCTGGGCGATGGCGAGCCGCTGCCGCATGCCTTGGGAGTACGTACGCACCGCACGCTCCAGCGCGCTGCCGAGGCCCGCGATCTCCAGCGCCTCCTCGATATGGGAGTCGGCGGCGGGGCGGCCAGTGGCCTGCCAGTACAGCTCGAGGTTGGCGCGGCCCGTCAGATGGGGCAGGAAGCCCGCCCCTTCGACGAAGGCGCCGACGCGGGAGAGCACGGGCGCGCCGGGCCTGATGGCCTGGCCGAAGACGCGGATCTCGCCCTCGTCGGGGGTGATCAGCCCCATCAGCATGCGCAAGGTGGTGGTCTTGCCCGCGCCGTTCGGCCCGAGCAGCCCGAGCACCTGCCCCTTCTCGACGCGGAAGGACAGCTCGCGTACGGCGTACCGGTCCGCGGACCTGGCGTAGCGCTTGCTGAGGCCCGTGATCTGGAGGGGGACGTCGGCCAGTTCGGGGTCGGGTGCGGGCGCGGCCGTACGCCGCCTGCCGGTCAGCAGCAGGGCGAGCGCCACCGCGGCGCCGGCGAGCGGCAGCCCCCAGACCCACCAGGGCAGCGGGGCGGGCTGGGTGTGCACACCGGGCGCGGTGGGCACCGTGAGGCCGTCGCCCGCGAGCCCGACGGTGTACGTGGCGGGCTGGGGCGGGGAGGCGTATCCGAGGTCGGTGGAGGAGAGCACCAGCCGCAGCCGGTGGCCCGCGATGATCTCGTGGTCGACGGCGGGCAGCCGGAGGGTGACGGTCTGGCCCTTTGTCGCACCGGTGACCCGGAGGGGCGTGACGAGCTGCGAGGGGAGCACCTGCTGTCCGTCCGGCCCGACGTCGTACACCTTGGCGAACAGGACGGCGTCGGGTGAATCCGCCGTCACCCGCACCCTCGCCTCGGGCGAACCGGTGATCCGCAGGGGCTTGGTGAGCGGCGCGGAGTCGAAGCGGGTGAACTGGCCGGGGATGTCGAGGGAGAAGCCGACACCGAACGAGGACGCCTGGGACAGCGCGGCCACGCCCGGCACCGTGGAGATGGCGGGCGGGCCCGCGCCGGGCGGGTTGGCGAACGACCGCTCGCGTCCCCGCAGCGCTACGGTCCGTGTCCCGTCGGCGAGCCCCGGATAGCGGTCGCTCGTGGCGCCGCGCAACTGGACGGCGCCGTTGGTGGTGTCGACGCCGCCGGTGCGGGTGATACGGAAGGCGGGTCCGGTGTCGGCGCCCTTGTCATCCTTGAGATAGCGGTCGAACCAGGCGCGGGTGCGCGCCTGGACGCGCGAGGTCTCCCGGTCGCCGCCGTCGTGTCCCCCGGCGGTCCAGTCGACGGCGACAGGTGCGCCATTGGCGTGGATCGCCTTCGCCATCGCGTCGGACTGGCCAAGGGGGAAGAGGGAGTCGGACTGGCCCTGGAGGATCAGCGTCGGAACCTTGATCCGGTCGGCGACAGCCGACGGGCTGCGGGCCTCCAGCAGCCGGCGGGCGGCGGCGTCCGGCTTTCCGGCGACCGCGACGCGCTCGTACATCGCGCACAGCTGCTTCTCGAAGCGCCCGCAACCCTGGCCACCCTGGGTGGCCTTGGGCTCGGCGGCTCCCGTGGACCCTTGGGCCGCCGGCGCCCCTCCGCCTTCCGGCGCGCCCTGACCGCCCTGGTCTCCCTGACCGCTCTGATCTCCCTGGGCTCCCTGGCCGCCCTGGGCCCCGGAGAGATCGGCCGATCCGGTGGTGAAGAAGAGTCCGGCCCAGAGCTTCTTGAAGACGCCGTTGGGGAAGAGCGCGTCGGCCAGGTTCCAGTAGGTGATCTCGGGCGCGATGGCGTCGACCCGCCGGTCGTACCCGGCGGCGAGCAGCGAGATGGCCCCGCCGTACGAGGCTCCGGCGACGCCCACCCGTGGATCGCCCCGCCCGTCGAGCCGTACCTCGGGCCGCTTCGCCAGCCAGTCGACCAGCCGCCGGACGTCGGCCACCTCATGGTCCGGGTCATTGAGCCCGATCCTGCCCGTGGATCTGCCGAAACCGCGCGCCGACCAGGTCAGCACGGCGTAGCCCTCGCGGGCCAGCTTCTCGGCCTGCGGGCGGACGTCGTCCTTGCTGCCCCCGAAGCCGTGGGCGAGCAGCACCGCCGGCCGGCGGCCAGGTCCCGCCGTGAAGTACGAGGTGTCGATGCGCGTCCCCGGCATGTCCAGCACGCGGTCCTCGCGATGGACGGCCGGACGGCCGTCGGCGGCCGCGACCGCCCAGGTGCCCGCGCCCGCGAGGACGGCTGTGGTGGCCACCGCGGCGAGCAGCCGCCGACCGCGCAACCGGGTTTTTCGGAGATCCATGTCTGAACCCTAGACAGGGGAGGCGAACGCCGGAGCCGACACCAGACGGATTCTCGTCCCCTCCCCAGGGAGTAGCCGGACACCCCTTGTACACCGGGCGCGGTACGGCCCGGCGGCGGTCATGGCCGCTCGGGCTTTTGGACGGGTCATATGATGCTTCATAAGATGTGGCGGTGATCATAAAGAAACGTCTGGCGACAGGCGCGTTCGGGCTGCTCGCGGCCCTCGCCTGCGGCCTGATACTCCCTCCCCCCGCCTCCGCCGACGAACCGGCGCACGAAGCCCCCAAGGTCGAGCTGGTGCTGGACGTCAGCGGCTCGATGCGGGCCCGTGACGTCGACGGCGACTCCCGGATGGCGGCCGCCAAGCAGGCGTTCAACGAGGTGCTGGACGCCACGCCCGACGAAGTACGGCTGGGCATCCGCACCCTCGGCGCCACCTACCCGGGCAAGGACCGGAAGGTCGGCTGCCGGGACAGCGAACAGCTCTATCCGGTGGGCCAGGTGGACCGCACCGAGGCCAAGGCGGCCGTCGCCACACTGCGCCCCACCGGCTGGACCCCGATCGGGCTCGCGCTGCGCGGGGCGTCCAAGGACCTCAAGGGGGGTGACGCGACCCGGCGGATCGTGCTGATCACGGACGGCGAGGACTCCTGCGGTCAGCCCGACCCGTGCGATGTGGCCCGTGAACTGGCCGCCGACGGAACCCATCTGGTCATCGACACGCTCGGGCTGACGCTGGACCGCAAGGTGCGCGAGCAGCTCAGCTGCATCGCCGAGGCCACCGGGGGCACCTACACGGCGATCCAGCACCGGGACCAGCTCTCGACCCGTATCAAGCAGCTGGTCCGGCGTTCCGCCGATACGCCCGTCCAGACGCCGAGCGCGGTGCGGGGCGCCGCACAGTGTGCCAAGGCCCCGTTCCTCGGTTCGGGCCTCTACAGCGACCGGGAGAGCTTCGGCGAGCACCGCTGGTACCGGATGCAGGTGGCGCCGGGTCAGGAGCTGCGGGCCTCGGCGAGCGTGGCCGCGGACCGCGCCGTCGACCCCGACTACGGCGTGCTGCTGCGGGCGGTGACACCGGGCGGCCGGGAGCTGGTGCGCGGCAGCGAGGCGGGCAGCGGCCGCACCGACGTCATCTCCAGCGGCCTGCGCTATCCGATGGCCGATGTGGACAACGACGAGGACAGGACGGGCCAGACCGTGTGTCTGGAGCTGAGCCAGTCGTTCTCCGCACCCGCTTCCGTCAAGCGCACTCCGGGCCTCCCCGTCGAGCTGGCCGTCGATGTGGTCGACAATGACGACCGGCCCGCTGATGTGGCCGCGTTCGGCCTGGGCCGCGGCTGGGTGCTGCTGGGCGTACTCGCCGCGGGCGGGCTGCTCGTGGGGTTGCTGTGGGGCTGGCTGGCCCGCTGGCGTGTCACCGTCTGGAGGACCAACTGATGCGATCCCTTCGTACGGTGGGCGCCGCGCTCACCCTGTGCGCCGCCGCCCTCTTCACCGCCGTCGCACCGGCGTCCGCGGACAGCCAGGACGGCCAGGGCGGCAAGGACGCGCCCACCGAGGCGGGGACGAACTTCCGTACCGCCACACAGATCGAGCAGGGGCAGAAGGCCACGGCGTCCGCATCCACGGGTGACTACCTGTACTGGATGTTCCCCGCGGCCGCCGGCCAGATCCCCAAGGTCGAGGCCACGCTCAAGCTGCCGGACAGCTCGGCCCGGCACGGCGGCGCCACCTGGCGGATCGACGTCTACGACGGGCTGCGCCGCCATCAGCCGTGCGCCTCGGGCACCCCGACGCGCAGGGCGGCCCAGCAGGACGAGTCCGTCAGCCTGAGCTGCACCGTGCGTCAGGTGCGGTCCTGGGCCGAGCGCTGGTCCGACGACCCGCTGGAAGGCGCGTATTACGTACGGCTGACCGTCGTCGACCTGCCCGCCCCGGACCTCGGCCTGCCGGTCGAGGCCGAGGTCACGGCATCCGCGCGGGACGCGGGCGGGGCGCACGCGGACGGCGGGGAGGTGACCCCGTTGAACCCTGTGCTGCGGGCCGGCATGCTCCCCGAGACGGACTCCGAGCCGCCGGACGATTCGGGGTCGGGGATCTCGGACGACAAGGGCGGTGAGGACACCTCGCACGCCGTCGCCGAGCCGGAGGACGGCTGGGGCTCCGGCTGGTGGTCGGACCGCTGGGTGTGGACCGTGGTCGGCGCGGCCCTGGCGGCGCTCGCGGGGGTGGGCGGCTACACCCTGGCCCGGGGGCCGCGCTCCCCGGGCCGCCCGCCGGCCGACGTCTGAGAACCCCGATCGAACCGGACGCGCCAACCGGAAACGCACCGCCCCTCCACCTCGGAGGGGCGGTGCGTGCGGGTGACGTGACGTCAGAATCGGACCCACGGGCGGCGGCGGGCCCGATGGCCGGAGCGGCACGCGCCCCGCACCGGGCCGCCCAGCGGCTGCGCGCCGAACCGGGTTACGAGGCACCGCTGTTCTGGGCGTCAATGATTCGTATCGGGCCTTGAGGCGACCCGCTCAGGAATAATTCTTGCCCATCAGCTGCGCAAAGGCTTCGGGCTCGGTGTCGAATCCACGAATAACGCTCTGAATTCCCCATTCCCCCGAGTCGTCCCGAGTGAATACCGCGACTGTGGCCGCGGTGGCTCCGGAGACACCGGTGAAGTCGCTCTCCATCAGCTCGGTGTATCCCTCGGTAATCCGGACATGGGTGTTCGCGACATCGCCAAACGTCTTCCGCCCGGCACCCTGCTGGATGGCTATGCCCACGACGACCCGCGAGTAATCGGCCGACAGCCGGTCGAGCTCCAGGGTCATGGACTCATCGGTGCCAAGGCCCTGACCGGTCCGGCTGTCCCTGTTGAGGGTGATGGTGCCGTCCGGCGAGCGCTTGTCGAAGTGCACAAGATACGCGGGCTCACCATACGGATCACCGGCGGGGTAGGTCGCCGCGACGATGTCGAGATCATTGGCCGACTCACCGGTGGGGCTGGGGTCCCACTTGAGCGCCACCTCAATTTTCCGAAGCCCCTTGTTGAGACCAGTCACCCGGACTTCCCCTCCTCGGAACCCTATCGATGCTGAATGCGTGCGCCGTCAATCGTATCGCGTAGAAGGCGAGTTGAGGATTTTCCGGAGGCGCTCGCAGCGGGTCGGCGGCGGGTCTCTACTATGGGCGTCCGTACTAACGGCGGAAGGAAGCGCTCCATGCGACGGTTGGGGGAGCTCGAGGCGGAGATCATGGACCGCCTCTGGGCTTGGCAGCGTCCCACGACGGTGCGGGAGATCGTGGACGACATCAATGAGCACCGACCGGTCGCCTATACCACGGTCATGACCGTGGCCACCATCCTCTACAACAAGGGCTGGCTGCTGCGCGCCAAGGAGGGCCGGGCCTGGCTGTACTCGCCGGTCCGCAGCCGTGAGGAGTACACCGCCGCCCTGATGGAGGACGCGCTCGGCACCACCGAGGACCGGCCCGCCGCCCTCGCTCACTTCGTCGACCAGATGGGCCCCGAAGAGGTCAGCGCCCTGCGCAGGGCGCTGCGCACCGCCGGGCGCCGGACCGACCCGGCATGACCGCCGGCACTGCCGCACCGCGGACGGTCCGACGCCGCCCCGGGCCTACGGAGAGCCGGAGGCCCGGGGCGGCGGGGTGACGCGGATCAGAGCCGGTCGAGGATCTTCCGCAACGTGGTCATCGCACCCTGGTGATGGCCGGTCATCATGCTCACGAACGCACGGTCAAAGGCGGCGCCCTTGGCGGCCTTGGGCTGCCGCATGTCCTTTTGGGACATCATTCCGCCCATTCCCCCATGTCTTCCATACCGCCCGAACCGTGGTCCATGCCGGGCATATCACCCGACGGCGCCGATGCGAATACAGGCTGAACCGCTCATGTGCGCTGGAACGACCGCAGAACAGACAACGCATGGCAGAACTGACAGGGCAGAGAGGTCAGGTTGGGCGAGGGAGGGGTAGGGAGGGTGCCTTCCCGCGGCGAGGACCGCCCCGGGCGGATCCAGGGACGCACCGCACTGAAGGGCCGGCGCCGTACGCACGCCGGACGACACCGCCCGCTCGGCTTCACCCCGGTCAGCCCTCCGGCCGGTCGAGCTTGGCCAGCATGTTCTTTGCCTCTTCCGCGACCTCGGCGTCCGCGACCACGTCGTAGCACGCGGCCACGATCTGGCTGCGCGAGGCGAAATCCCGCTGCCCCCCGGTCATGGCGTGCCCGACGAATCCGAAGATCGCACCGAAAACCGCGCCATAGACGATACCGCTCAGGAGCAGCACGATCACATGGTGGGGTCCCGGGGCGAACACGGACAGCAGCAGCCCGATCAGCAGGCCGAACCAGGCTCCCGTACCGGCCCCGGCGAGCGCCGCACGGCCCCGGGTGAGCCGGCCGAGCACCGTCTCGACCATCCGTAGGTCCGAGCCGATGATCGCCGTGCGTTCCACCGGGAATTTGTTGTCGGCCAGAAAGTCGACCGCACGCTGAGCGTCGGCATAGGTGGTGTACGAGCCGACGACCGGGCGGTCGACCGGCGCCGACGGCGGTTGCTGGGTCATCGCGGGCTCCCTCCGTCAAAGAGAGCGTGCGTCCGCTCGGCACGCCCCGCAACGGGAAGCGCTTGAACGCCGTACGACAGGCGGCCCGCTCGCCCCGTCGGGAGACCCGCCGAAGAGGTGACCACTCAGAGGTGAAATCCTTGAAAATTCGGACATATCCTTAAAGGGAGTGGGTGAGAAGGCGAGGAAGTTCGCCCAAACCCCGCGAAGCGCAGGTGATGGAATGCGTGTACATGATCGGCACCCAGGACCCGGAGAGGCCACGGCCGGTCAGCCGGAGGAGGCACGGCTTCGGCTGCTCGAAGCGGCCGGCGAGGGTCTGAGCGACGCCGAGCTGCTGCGGCTGGCGCTCGATCATCTGGTGACCGGGCTTGAGGGCCTCGGCGGCATGGCCCATCTGCGCAGGCCGGACGGGCTGGGGCTGCGCCTGGTGGCCACCAGCGGACTCACCGGACCGCTGGTCCGGGCCTGGCAGTCCATCGGCTGGGGTGAGCCCGTCGCCCCCATGAGCGCCTTCCAGGGCAGCGTCCCGGTCTGGGCCCCCGAGCCGGCCGGCAGCGGCGCTCTCGCCCGCGCCCTTTCCCCCGGCCTCTGTATGACGGCCGTCCCGGTGCCCACGGACGGCGGCCCGGCGATCGGCGTGCTGTCGGTGCTGACGCCCACGCCCCGTACGGGCGACGCGGCCCAGCGCGAGCTGGCGCGCACGGTCACGCGATGGGCCGCCGACCGGCTGCCCGAGGCGTGGGCGGCATCGGCCGGCACCGCAGGTGATCCCGCCCAGCCACCACCGGAAAGGCGACGGTCCGGTCCCACGCTGCGGCGGGCGCTGCGTGCGGCGCGGATCGGCGCCTGGGAGTGGGATCTGCGCACCGACAGCCTGATCTGCGACGATCAGGCCCAGTCGCTTCTGGGGTTCGCCCCCGGCACCTTCGACGGCCAGGTCACCACCTGGCTGGGCGCCATCCACCCCGAGGACCTCCCCTGGGTGCATGCCGTGTCCCGCCCGGAGGCGCTGCGCGACCGGGGCGTGTACAGCGTCGAGTACCGGGTGCGGCAGCCCGACGGGGCATACCGCTGGGTGCAGGCCCGGGGGACCGTGGTGTCCCATGAGGACGGGGTCCCGGCCCGCGTGGTCGGCACGGTGTGGGACACCACCGGGACCCGGCGCGCCCGGGACTCCCTCAGCCGCGCCCTGCAGTACCTCGGCGATGGATTCCTGGTGGTCGACGCGGAGGGGCGGATCACCTTCGCCAATGTCGAGGCCGAGCGCTTCCTCGGAGCCTCCGGGGAGGTGGTGGGCCAGGTGCTGTGGGAGCTGCCCAGGGCGCGGGCGATCGGGGTGGAGCGCCGCTTCCGGCGGGCCGCGTCCGCCAGGGCACCCATCGACTTCAACGCTCGCTGGCCGAGCAGCGACCGCTGGTACCACCTCCGGCTGGTCCCGGTGCCCGACGGGATGGCGATCCTGATCACCGATGTCACCGACCTCCGGGCCCTGGACACCGAGCGCTCCGCCGCCACGCACGCGGCCACCGAGCGGGCCACCCGGATCGCCGAGCTGACCAGCGCTCTGGCCGAGGCGCTGACCGTGCAGGACGTGGTGAAGGCGGTCGCCGACCGGGTGCTGCCGCCGTTCGGCGCCACCGGGCTGGTCTGCCAGCTGATCGACAACGAGCGGCTGCGGCTGGTGGGCGCGAGCGGATATTCGGAAGGATTCCTCACCTACCTCCAGAACATCCCCGTGCCGCGTTTCTCGCCCGTCGTGCAGGTGCTGGAATCCCGTATCCCGATCTTCATTTCCTCGCCCGAGGTCTACGCCGGGCGATTCCCGGAAGTGGTCGGCTACCTTCCGCTGAGCGGAAAGAAGGCGTGGGCGTTTCTTCCGCTGGTCGCCTCCGATAAGCCGGCCGGCTACTGCGTCGTCTCCTTCGACCGGCCGCGCCACTTCACCGAGGAGGAGCGCACCCTGCTCACCGCACTCAGCGGACTGGTCTCCCAGGCGCTGGAGCGGGCCCGGCTGTACGACGCCGAGCACACCCGCGCCCAGGAGCTCCAGCGCGGTCTGCTCCCTCGCACCCTGCCCGCACTGCCCGCCATCACCGCCGCCGCCCGCTATCTGCCCGCGGGCGAGGGGATGGAGGTCGGCGGCGACTGGTACGACCTGATTCCGCTGTCCGGGGAGCGAGTCGCCCTGGTGATCGGCGATGTGATGGGCCATGGGCTGTCCGAGGCCGCCACCATGGGGCGGCTGCGCACCGCCGTGCACACCCTCGCCGATCTGGAACTCCCGCCCGACGAGCTGCTCACCCATCTCAACGATCTGGTGGGCGCCCTCGGCGACGAGTTCTACGCCACCTGCCTCTACGCCATCTACGACCCGACCACCAGCGTCTGCGCCTTCGCCTGCGCCGGGCACCCCCCGCCCGCCATCATCCACCCCGACGGCACGGTCCACTCCCCCGGCTTCTCCCCCGACCCTCCGCTCGGCGCCGCGACCCCGCCGTTCGAGACCATCGAGGTCCAACTGCCCAAGGACAGCATTCTGGTGCTGTGCACGGACGGTCTGATCGAGTCCGCCACCCGCGACATCGACCGCGGCATGGCCTATCTCGCCCGGACCCTGACCAGCGCGCTCGCCACGACGCCGGGTCTGCTCGCCCGCCTCACCTCGGGCGACAGGGACGGACGCCCGGCGGACCGCAATGACGTCAAGGTCCTCGACGATCTCAACCAACTGTGTGACACCCTCGTCGCCGCGCTGCTGCCCGAGCAGTCCCGGACCCAGGACGACGCCGCGCTGCTGGTGGCCCGGACGCATTCGACGACCCCGGACAACATCGCCTCCTGGCCGCTTCCGGACGAGCCCATCGCCGCGGGCGAGGCCCGCCACCTGGTGCGCGACCAGCTCGGCGCCTGGCAGCTGGACGAGTTGGCCATGACGACCGAGCTCCTGGTCAGCGAGCTGGTCGGCAATGTGGTGCGGCACGCCAAGGGCCCGATCCAGCTGAGGCTGTTGCGCAGCCGCAGCCTGATCTGCGAGGTCTCGGACGGCAGTCCGACCACGCCCCGTATCCGCCGCGCCTCGGACACCGACGAGGGCGGGCGTGGGCTCCAGTTGGTCGCCGCGCTCTCCCACCGCTGGGGCACCCGCTTCACCCCGACGGGCAAGTGCATCTGGGCGGAGCAGCCGCTGCCCACGCGCTGAGGGCAGGGCCCTCCCCCTCGGCGCAGATAGATTGCCCCCCCTGTTCTGATCGCGATGTTCGGGTGGTACGTCGGCCTGCTGACCACACCCGAGCGGGTCGAGGACATCACCGGGGCGCAGGTGCGGCTGCTGGGGATCGGGACGACCATCGGGATCGCGCCGCAGGCGCTCGCCCTCGTCCCGTCTGTCCGCGCCGCGGGCTTCCGCTTCCGGCTGCGCCTCGACCGGCGGGGCACGGGGCTGCGCAAGAGCCTCGGCGCGGCCCGGTGGACCCTCGCCCTGGCCACCGCCTGCCATCTGCTGCTGCCGGCCCGCTGGACGGTCACCGGTATGGCCGCCGCGTACACCCTCTCGTACGGCATCAGGCTGCTCATCACCGCCTTCCTGCTGCGGCGCCGGCTGGAGGGGCGAGCTGGACGGCAAGCGGCTGTGTCGTACGTACGGCAAGCTCGTCGTATCCGCCGTGGCGGCCGCGGCGCTCGGCTGGGTCGTGGGCCGCTCCTGCTCCGGCGCTGTGGCCTCGTCGGCATGGGCACCGGAGCTGGGCCTGGCCGGAGGGTGCGTCACCATGGCGCTTCTCTTCGTCGTCCTGGCCCGTGTGCTGCGGGTGGGCGAGCCTGCGGAGCCTGCCGGGTCTGGGCTGACGTGGGCTCCCGCCGCGCCCTCGGGTGGCGCGGCGGGAGCCGTGGCGGTCAGCGCTTGTCGTCGCGGATGAGGGAGCGCACCATCCGGCAGGTGGTGTCGGAGGGCGGATGCACTCCGATCCGGGCCGCGGTGGTGCGTATCCTGCGGTTGGGCGCCTGCTCGGGGCGGTACACCCCGGAGTTGAGCAGGGCGATGGCCAGGCGCATGGCCTTCAGCCGACGGCTGTGGGACTCGTACCACTCACGCGGGCGCCCGGCGGGCATCCGCTTCTTCGGCAGGGTCGGAAAGCTCGGCAGGTCCGGAAGAGGGGTTACGGCAGCGGCCATCGGCATCCTCCTGAGACGGTCGGGAACCTTCCCTTCAACTGCCTCTATTCTACGGCCGACCACTGACAAAGCCCCCTGGTCAGCACCAGTCCGAGCCGGTCTCGCGGTACGGTGTGGGGCATGGAGATCTGGATCAATCCGGCGTGTTCGAAGTGCCGTAGCGCGCTCGGTCTGCTCGACGCGGAAGGTGCCGGCTACACCGTCCGCCGCTATCTGGAGGACGTGCCGAGCCAGGACGAGATCCGCACCGTGCTCGACCGGCTCGGGCTCGAGCCGTGGGACATCACCCGAACCCAGGAGACGGTCGCCAAGGAGCTCGGGCTGAAGGACTGGCCACGCGAGGAGAGCGCCCGGGACCGCTGGATCGCGGCGCTCGCGGAGCACCCCAAGCTGATCCAGCGGCCCATCATCACGGCGGACGACGGCTCGGCGGTGGTGGGGCGTACGGAGGAGGCGGTAAGGGAGGCGCTGTCCCGCTCCAAGGGCTGACCGCACAAGCGCCCTGGCCCCGGGTGCGGCACGGGAACCAGGGCGCGGTGGTCCGGGCGGTGGTCCCGCCAC
The DNA here is from genome assembly GCF_040606675.1 of Streptomyces sp. NPDC005393. Classification (NCBI taxonomy): domain Bacteria; kingdom Bacillati; phylum Actinomycetota; class Actinomycetes; order Kitasatosporales; family Streptomycetaceae; genus Streptomyces; species Streptomyces sp. NPDC005393. The sequence continues at coordinate 14,969 of NZ_JBEXFG010000077.1, forward strand.
GGAAGGGCCTCAGCGGCGCCGCGGAGAGGCGCGCTGCGGACGCAGCAGGAAGCGCTGTGTCTTGCCGCTGGACGTCTTCGGCAGCTCGGGCACGAAGTGGATGCTCCGCGGATACGCGTGCCGGGCGAACCGCTCCCTGACCAGCTGCCGCAGCTCGGCGGCGAGCGCGTCGCCCGCCTCCGTCCCGGGGCGCAGCACGACGAACGCCTCCACGACCTCGCCGTACTCCTCGTGCGGTACGCCGACGGCGGCCGCCTCCGCCACCGCTTCATGCTCCATCAGCACGCTCTCCACCTCGACCGGACCGATGCGGTAGCCCGCCATCAGGATGACGTCGTCGTCGCGTCCGGAGAAGAACAGATCGCCCTCCTCGTCCCGCGCCGCGGTGTCACCGGTGTAGAACCAGCGCCCATCGGGGCTGAACTTCTCGGCGGTCCGCTCCGGCGCGTCGCGGTAGCCCTTGAACCACATCAGCGGGCTGGCGGCGATGTCCACCACGACACGGCCGGGGACATCCGTGGCGGCCAGGGCGGAGTTGGTGTCCTCGCGCAGGATCCTCACCTCCCAGCCGGGCAGCGGACGGCCCATGGAGCCGGGCTTGATGTCACCGCGCAGGGCCGGGTGCCAGGCGTGGGCGATCGCCATGCCCAGCTCGGTCGAGCCGTAGTGGTCGCGCACGGGCACGCCGAGCGCCTTCCGCGCCCAGTCGACGACGTCCGCGGGCAGCGGTTCACCGGCGGCGGAGCAGCAGCGCAGCCGCAGATCGCCGGGGACGGGGACCTCGGCGCCGCGCAGCTTCCGGTAGACGGTGGGCCCGGCGGTGAAGTTGGTGACGCCGTAGCGGGACAGCAGATCCCAGGTGGACTCGGCGGAGAACAGGCCGCTCCGGAGCAGGCTGCGCCGCCCGAGGGCGAGGGGCCCGATGATGGCGTAGTACAGACCGTAGGCCCATCCGGGGTCGGCGGCGTTCCAGAACACATCGGTGGGCTGGTGGTCCAGCCCGAACTCCTGGTACATGGCGAAGCCCGCCACCGCCCGCAGCGGAATCGGGACGGCCTTCGGGGTGCCCGCCGTGCCAGAGGTGAACAGCTCCACGATGATCGCGTCACCGCCGACGGCCACGGGCTCGGGCAGCGGGGCGTGCCCCTCCATCTCGGAGAAAGCCAGGTCGGACCCGGTGGCCTGGCCGGTCGTGACGATCTGCCAGGGCCGCTCGTCGGTGAAGCCGGTCTCCGGGTTCAGTTTCGGGCGCTGGTCGGCGTCCGTGATCACTACCTTGGTGCCGTTGCCGGTGGTCCGCAGCGCGATGGCCGGGGGTGCGAACGCGGTGAACAGCGGTACCTGTACGGCCCCGAGCCGCCAGATCGCGAGGGTCGCGACCAGCAGCTCGGCGGACTTGCCCATCAAGGTGGCGACGCGGTCGCCGACACCGACTCCCAAGGCGGCCAGGGCGCCGGCCATCCGCGACGAGCGGTCGCGCAGCTCGCCGAACGTCATGTCATGGCCGGTCATATCCCTGTCCACCAACGTGAACGCAACGGCGTCGGCCGGATGCCGGTCGCACAGCAGGTACGCGGTGCTCGCCGCAGGCTCACCGAAGGTCTTGAGCAGGTCAGCAATGCGCTGTTCCGGGCTGGTCAAGAGGGCTCCTAGTGCTGGTATCCACGAGTCGCGCCAGACGGGATTCCGGGTATGCCGACCCCGGATGTGCCGAGCCGAAGTCCCAGGCCGGCGGCAGCCTTTCCGTTGGCCTGTACACGCTATCGCGCTTTCTGATCAGCTCGGCAGCCGAGAGCTCCGCACCGCGCGGGCAACTTGGCCCTCATGTGTGTCTTTCGATGGACCGAGCCTCGTTCTCCGGCACCACCGTACGCCGGACGCCGCCACCACCCGGCGCACGGTCTGATCCATGTGCTGGGCTATCAGAACACCCCGCTGAACCTCGCCGAACGGCCCCAACGCCATGTTGCTGCATCCGCCCGCCCTGCCCATGACCCGCGAGAACTTCCTCTCGGCGGGGCGCGGCGACGACATCCTGAAGCGGATGGTGGACGCGGTACGCCCCGTACCGGTGGCCGCGGACGACGGGCCCGTGTGCATGAGTTGTAAGCCCCGCCCCACGGTCGAGGTGTTCGACCATGACATCTACACCGTGCTGCTCGCCGCCGACGCCACACTGATCCCGTCGGCGCTGACGCGGGTCCCGCCGCGGAAGCGGCCCCGGCTCGATATGCGGCTGCTGGAGTTCTACGCGGACCGGTATCCGTGCCACACCATCGCGGTGTGCTGCTTCGACAACGCCGACGCGCGGTGCGCCAAGCCGCTGCTGATGTGGTACGAGCCCCTCGAACCCGATCGGTTGACCGTTCCCGCGCTGGACTGCCACACCGGTGGGCCGCCCGACCCGGATGCCGACGTGCCCGTGGACCACTGGGTGCTGTTCGGCACCGACGAGGCTCCCGACGGCTGGGGCGAGCCCGTCGACTACCTTCCTTCTCGTTGATGGGTCGGCCGATAAAGGACACCTGACGGCCCGCCGCGTATGGCGGGCCGTCAGCGGAACGACTACCCCTCGGCCTTGTTCTCCAACGGCACCCGGAGGGTGTCCGGCGCGCAGCCGGCCGTCCCGGCGATGATCCGTGCCGCCCCCCTAGTGAGCGGCACCAGGCTCTGCTGGTCGACCTTGTCGGGCGTGTCCCGTGGATCGAAGATGTACATGGGCGTGGTGATCAACTGCACCAGGGGCACACCCGTGTAGTAGAAGTAGGCGCCGTCGGTCGCCGGGTTCGGCGCGAAGGCGGTGGGCGACAGGATCCAGGACCGCCGCAGATCCTCCGCGGCGATCGACTCGGCCACCAGCCGCTCCAGCGCGGGCGCGCGGGTGGTGAACCACCAGCGCACCTCGGGGTCGTCGGTGGGCACCACCTCGCCATCGACCACGACGGCCTGGCGCGCGGCGTGTTCCAGATGCATTTCGAGGACGACCTGAGGAAACAGCTCCGGATGCGCCGCGATGAAGGCCTGCGTGCCCGCTGCCCCCGCCATATGGCCGGAGGTCAGCACGAACAGCATGTTGTGCGGGCGCAGCTCGCGGGGCACCGAGGCCCAGAACATGGCTTGCGCCAGCACCAGCGCGACCCCGGACGCGTCCTCCACCGCCGAGGCCCACGGTCCGTCATGGTGCGAACCGATGATCACCCAGTGGTCGGAGGCGCCGGGCAGGGTGCCCACGACATTGTGGGTGGTCTCCTCGGTGATGGTGGCATCGGAGATGATCCGCCCCTCGCACTGGCCTGATGCCATCAGCTCACGGACCCGCTGTCCGTCCTTGCCGCTCAGCCAGATACCGGGAATCGACCGCAACTCGGCGTCATAGGGCCAGTAGAAGTCGCTGGTCTCCCAGGGCAATCCGGTGAGCAGCCCGACATAGGCGGTGGCGCCGTCCTTGATGGCGATATCGAAGTCCAGCACATGCGGAAGGTCGAACGGAACGGTCTGGACGAGCTCGGGGAATACCCCTTCGGGGTCATACGAGTCGGTGGCCCGCGCCTGCACCTCGGTCTGCGGCAGCTGGGTGAAGCCGATCTCCTGGACGGCGATGCCGCCCCGCACCTCCCCGTCCTCCATCCGCACCAGGCGCCCCTCGGTCCCCTCGGTGGGGGTGGTGTACGGCAGCGCGAGCCCCTCAAAGCGGATGACGTCGTCGGGCCGGCCGACGGGCCAGATCTCGAATGCGGCGGACCCCGGCCGCCAGACCGGCGTGTCCAACGGCTCCAGTCGGACATCCTCGAGCCCCGCCTCCCGGAACTGGTCCGCGGCCCACTCCTCGGTCCAGCTGTCGGCGGGATAACCCGCCCTGCGAATCCCCTGGCTGACGATCAGTTCGATCCAGGCCATCATCTCCTTCGAGGTGGGTGCCCGGTCGATGTACTTTTCAAGCGCCGGCCAGCCGCTCATCGCCATCCTCCTTCATCCCAACGTCCGGTTCATGGTCGGCTACGGGACTAAAGCTGGGCTAAGGCGATACCACTGTCCCTATTTCACCGCGGCCCCTGGATGGCACTCGCCCAGACGCAGGGGGCGCGGAGGCCAAGCGGGGCGTTAGCGCACCTTTAGGAGCGGCACAAATGATGGTCGCCGTATCCGCGCCAGTGGTTTGTCCGGCGGCGCAGCCGCAGGTCAGCACCCGATTACCGGTGGGAGGTCCATGTGCGTACCGAGAACCCCGAGGGACAGGAACGGCATCACCCGGCCCGGAGGACGAGGTGGGGCCGGCGGGTCCCGGCCGGTGTCGTCGGCGTGGCCACCGTGGGCCTGGTCACGCTCGCCGTGTCCCCGGTGAATGCGGAGCCCGACACCAGAACCAAGCCGCCACGCACCACGAACCCGCTGCCCTCGCCGCCTCAGATGCGCGGCCTCGACTTCCTGCTCGGCTCTTACGCGTGCGACTACACACCCCCGCCGGGCGGAAAGCCGGCGGTGCTGCACCTGACGACGAGACGAGCCATGGGCGGGCATTACTTCTACACCGACGCGACCCTTGAGCCCGGAAATGTCGTCGGCCGGTCGTCCTTCGGATGGAATCCCGTCGACGGGACCTTCATCAACCAGTACCACGACAACTGGGGATCGTCCGGAAACTACACATCAACCGGCTGGAAGGACGGGCACCTGACTTTCAAGGGTCCCCTTATCCAAGTGATCACTCCCCATGCCACGGGAAAGTCGCCGGGCGTCAAGCTGGATCTCGTGGACGATTACCAGCTGCTCGGTCCAGGACATTTCAAGGACACCACGAGCTTCACCTTCCCCGATGGAAGCACCTTGCGGGGAAGTTACGACTGCCGCCGTCAATAGCGTTCCGGACGATCGTGGAAGTGGGGGTGCGCCGACCATGGCGGCGAGCAATGAAGAGAAGCTTCTCGACTATCTGAAGCGTGTGACGGCGGATCTGCGTCAGACACAGCGCCGTCTCAAGGATGTCGAGTCGGCCGGGCATGAACCGGTGGCGATTGTGGGGATGGCCTGCCGATTCCCCGGGAGCGTGCGGTCCCCCGAGGACCTGTGGGAACTGGTCGCCGCGGAGCGGGACGCCATCACGGAATTGCCGACCGACCGCGATTGGGACCTGGACCGTCTCTTCCACCCCGACCCCGAACACCCGGGCACCAGCTACGCGCGCGAGGGCGGTTTCCTCGACGACCCCGCGGGGTTCGACGCGGCGTTCTTCGGCATCAGCCCCCGCGAGGCCCTGGGAATGGCGCCGCAGCAACGGCTGGCACTGGAGGCGTCCTGGGAGGCCATCGAGCACGCCGGTATCGATCCGGGGTCCCTGCGTGGCAGCCTCACCGGCACCTTCATCGGCTGCGACCACCTCGACTACTGCTCCGACGCGTCACAGGTGCCCGAGGGCTCGGCCGGCTACTTCACCATCGGCAACTCCGCCAGCGTGGTGTCCGGCCGGGTGGCGTACGCCCTGGGCCTGGAGGGAGCAGCGGTGACGGTGGACACCGCGTGCTCCTCGTCCCTGGTCGCCATGCATCTCGCCTGCCAGGCGATCCGGCAGGGCGAATGCGATCTGGCCCTGGCCGGTGGCGTCGCCGTGATGTCGTCCACGGCGCCGTTCATCGGCTTCAGTGAGCTGCGCGGACTCGCCCCGGACGGCAGGTCCAAGGCGTTCTCGGCGAACAGCGACGGCATGACCCTGTCCGAGGGCGTCGGTGTTCTGCTGCTGGAGCGGCTGTCCGACGCACGGCGCAGGGGCCACCGGGTGATGGCGGTGATCCGGGGCACGGCGGTCAACCAGGACGGCGCCAGCAACGGGCTGACAGCGCCGAACGGGCCGTCGCAGCAGCGGGTGATCCGGCAGGCGCTCGCCAACGCCCGGCTGTCACCGGCCGATGTGGACGCGGTCGAGGCGCACGGCACCGGCACCACGCTCGGCGACCCCATCGAGGCCCAGGCGCTGCTGGCCACGTACGGGCAGGAGCGGCCGGACGGTCGGTTCCTGTTGCTGGGATCCATCAAGTCGAACATCGGCCACGCACAGATGGCCGCCGGCGCGGCCGGCGTCATCAAGATGGTGATGGCGATGCGGCATGGTCTGCTGCCCGCTTCGCTGCACATCGACGAGCCGACGCCGCATGTGGACTGGAGCGCGGGTGAGGTACGGCTGCTGACCGAGGCGGTCGCGTGGCCGAGCGGTGAGCGTCCGCGCCGGGCGGGTGTTTCGTCCTTCGGTATCTCCGGCACCAACGCCCATGTGATCGTGGAGCAGGCTCCGGAGGCCACCGAACCGACCGGCCCGGTCGCGGCGGATCCGGTGGACGGGCCGGTGCCGT
>NZ_JBEXFG010000078.1:0-21060 GCF_040606675.1 Streptomyces sp. NPDC005393
GCCCACTCCGTAAGGTTCATAGACAAGATCATAACATCGCTTGAACCCGCTAACACTCACTCAATCGACCGCAAGAGCGAACAGTTGAACACCCCACGGCGTGACGCGTCCGTTGGACACCACCCCGCCCGTCAGGACGGCGGATCCGGCTCTTCGGTGATCCGCGCGTCGCCGTCGAGCCGGACCGCCGCCGCCATGAGCGGCTGCCCTCAGGCGGGCCGCATGCGGAACTCATAGCGCTCCGGCAGCGGATGCTCGGCCCTCGCCCGCGCCCGCGCCTCCTCCGTCACCGGCTCCCCGGGCCCGGCGGCCAGCCGCTCCGCGATCGCGTACCAGGTGTCGCTCAACGCCTCGTCGCCCTCACGCAGATCGCAGACCTCGAAGCCGTCGTCGAAGACGGCGCGGGCCGCGAGGGCGTCGCCCTGGGCCAGCAGCACCTGGGCGCGCAGCAGCCGGAAGCGGCCCCGCTCATGGATCCCCGGGCGCAGCGCGTCGAGCACCGTCCGCGCGTCATCGGCGCGGTCCGCCGCGAGCAGCGTGACGATCGCCTCGCGGCCGAGCGCGGCCTCGGCCGCCTCCATCGCGCAGGGGTCCACGGCGACGGGAGGCGCGGCGAGCGAGACGGCCACCGGCGCTCCGGGCGCCCCGGCCGCTTCCAGGACCGGGGCCGGGTCAGGTTCGGACCCCATGGCCAGAATCAGCCGTACCGCGCGCAGCAGCCGCTCCGCCGCGCGCGCCGGATGGCCGGACGCCGTGTCGGCGACGGCCAGGCAGCGCAGCGCCCAGGGCGTCTCGGCGCACCGCAGCGACCGCTCCCAGCTGCGCTCGGCCTGGGCGCGGTCGCCCGCGTGCCACTGGGCGACGCCCAGGTGATACTCGGCGGCGGCCGTGGAGGGGGCCGCTTCGAGGAGGTCGCGCCAGACGGGGGCCACCAGGGAGGCGCCCGGGTCGGCCGGGGACCGGCCCGGCTCCCAGCCGGGCAGCGCGCCGGTGCGCAGCAGCCGGCGCCAGGGCTCCTGCTCCTCCCCCAGCGTGGCCGGGTCGAACGGCGTACCGGGCAGCTCATAGCCGCCGCGCTCCATCTCCAGCGCACCCCAGCCGGAGCCGGTCGCGAGGCTCTCGCCCGGCTCGGCGTCGGCGCACGGGCGCCAGGCGGCGTACGCGGCGTCGACGGCGGCGCGCGGCAGCGCCGCCTCGAGCCGGGACTCGGCCTCGTGCCGGGCCGCCGCCCAGTCGGCGCCATGTACGGCGGCCGGGTCGGCGGACAGCGGTCCGTACGCCTCCAGCCAGGCGAACTCCTCCCCCGCCTCCAGCGGAAGGTGCTCCAGCTGGGTGCGGGCGAGCCCGGCCTGGATCTCGGCGTAGCCGCCGGTGCCGGGCTCGGTCAGCCACTGCTGCCAGCGCCGGCCGCCGGGACCCGCGCCCCACAGGAAGAGCTTGCGGCCGCGCAGCAGATCGGTCGAGGTCTGGACGAGACCGCTGCCCTCGGCGTCGAGCGAGGCGATCCAACGGCGGGCTCCGTCGGGCAGCTCGTAGAAGTAGTCGGCCGGGTGGGCGCCGCGCAGCGGGTACGTACGGTCGGCGCCGTCCCACTCCGGGACCGGGACCCGGCGCAGGGTGCGGGTGTAGCCGAAGTGCCAGGCCTCGTCGGCGGGGGCGAGGACGCGGGTGCGCTCGTCCTCGGGGACGGCGATGTTGGACCACCAGTAGACGGGGGCGGGGTGGTGGTGCGGATTGCGGATCCGGACGCCCGCGTAGAGGAAGGCGGAGTCGGCGGGCAGCCACAGATCGACCTGGAAGGGCAGATCGCGCAGCCGCTCCCACTCCCACAGCCGCACCATCGCGCCCCCGTCGGCCTCGTCGGGTGCCGGGACGCGGGCGGCGTGCACAGGCGCGCAGGACAGGGTGGTGTGGCCGGTGGCGCCGATGTTCCACTCGATACCGCCGGAGAACCAGGCGCCGTTGAGCGCGAAGTCGGCGGGCTGGAGCACCGGGTTGCGGTAGAGCAGCTCACGGCCGGTGGGCTTGTGGTGGAGCGAGTGCACCCGTCCGCCGAGACCGGGCAGCACGGTGGCCCGCAGCCGGTCGTTCTCGATGACGATCGCGTCGAGTGCGGCGGGGGCGCGGTCGCGGCCGTAGCCGTCGCGCAGCCGCACCGGCAGCACCGAGCGCAGTGGCTCATAGGCCATCTGGCGGGCCATGCCCGCGGGGAGCGTGGCCCGGGTGGCCTCGTCGACGCGGTGCACCTCGGCCCGCGGCCGCAGCGCGGGCAGGGGGTTCCCGGGCCCGAGCGGGGCGGTGGGAAGGGTCAGGGTGGTACGTCGCACACTCGTGGCCACTGGCTGCCTCGCTCCGACTGCCTTGGGTCACCTCGGCTGCGGCGACCGTCCGGTGACCATGGAACAACGTCACGGCCCCGGTGAACAGAACGGCTTCGGCCCGATGATGAGCCGGGGTCAGGCTCCGGCAGCACGGTGGGCGAACATATCGCTGGTGATGGCCCACCGCTCATGGTCGCGCCACGCCCCCTCGATATAGAGGAAGTCGGGGGAAAAGCCCTCCAGCCGGAAGCCGTGCCGCTTGACGAGCCCCAGCGACGCCTCGTTGCCGGGCTGGATATTGACCTCGATACGGTGCAGCGCGAGCGGTCCGAAGGCATAACGGAGGACGAGCCCGAGCCCCTCGGACATATACCCGTGCCCGGCGGCGGGCGGAAAGGCCCCGTAGCCGATCGATCCGCACTGGAAGGCGCCGCGCACGATGGTGTTGATGTTGATGAATCCGGCGAGGGCGCCGGTCTCCCGTACACAGATCAGGAAGCCCTCGTGGTCCGCCCGCTCCAGTTTGGAGATGAAGCCCTCGTAGGCCTGCTCGGTCGTCGGCAGGGTCATCCAGGGGTGGTGGAAGTCGACGTTCTCCCGCGCGCGCCGGGTGAACTCCTCGCCGTCCTCGCGCCGGGTACGGCGGATGGCCACGCGGGCTCCCTCGGCGACATACGGAATGTCAGGCATTGGTCAATGATGACAGCAGTGCCAGGGCCGCCGCATAGCCGAAGCCGCCGGGGACCGCCTCCCTCACGGCTATGTCGGCCATCGTCCAGGGGCCGACCGGCACCGGCTCGGTGCCGGTGCCGACGTAAGCGATCGCCGGGTCCTGGGAGAGCCCGGTGCCGATGCCCTTCAGATACGCCTCCTTCCGCGTCCAGCAGCGGGCGAAGGCGGCGGGCCGGTCGGCCTCGGGCAGCGCGTCGAGCTCGGCGCGCTCCCTGGGATGCAGGCTCTGGGCGACCTGGGCGACCACGGAGGCGGGCTGGAGCTTCTCCACATCGGCGCCGACCGGGGTGCCCGCAAAGGCGAAGAGCACCAGATCACCGGCGTGGGACATATTGAAGTGCAGGGGGGTGCCGGGCACCGCGGGACGGCCGTGCGGACCGCCGCAGCCGGGGCATGCCTCACGGGTGAACGGAACGTCGGCGGGGATCAGGTCCAGATAGCCGCCGAGCAGCTGCCGCAGCCCCATATGGGCCGCCGTGTACCGCTCCCGGTCCTCTGCCCGGACGAACTTGGCGACCCGCTCCCGCTCCCCGGCGTCAAGGATCTTGCCGGGTGCGCCCGGGTCCATGGCGGCGGTGAACTCGGAGACGCTGAGCAGCCAGATCTCGGGCTCGCCGCCCCGCGGCCACGCACCGGCTACGGCGGTGGGCAGCGGCTCACGGCCGACGATGCGCGGGGCCGGTGGGGGTGTCAACTCGCTCCTCCAGATGGGTCGGTGGCAACGGTCGTCGCGGTGATCACGCTACCGGGATCGCGCGGCCACGGGGGGCGGGCCCAGGACAATCCGTGCCGAGGGGCGGCCGACGCCGAGGGGTCATGTCACCAGCTCCAGGGCCGGGACATCGGCCCTGATCAGTCCGAAGGTCCTGGCGTACAGGGACAGCTCGGCCTCCAGGGCGCGGATCATGGTGTCGGCGCGGCGGAAGCCATGGCCCTCGCCCTCGAAGGTGAGATACGCGTGGGGGACGCCGCGCCCGCGGATCGCCGCCAGGAACCGCTCGCACTGCTCGGGCGGGCAGATCGTGTCGTCCAGCCCCTGGAGCAGCAGAAAGGGCGCGCGGACGCGGTCGGCGCGATGCAGCGGCGAGCGCTCGCGGTAGCGGTCCGGAACCTCGGCGAGCGGGCCGACCAGCGACTCCGTATAGCGGGACTCGAAGTCATGGGTGCCGCCGGTGGCCCAGGAGAGGGGGTCGAGGATCGGGTAGATGACGGTGCCGCACGCGTACAGCCCGGTGGCGGTGAGGGAGACGGCCGCGGTCCAGCCGCCCGCGCTGCCGCCGCGGATCGCCAGCCGGGCCCGGTCGGCGGTGCCCTCGTCGGCGAGCGCCTCCGCGACGGCGGCGCAGTCCTCGACGTCGACGACGCCCCACCGCTCGCGCAGCCGGTTCCGGTAGGCGCGGCCGTAGCCCGTCGAGCCGCCGTAGTTGACCTCGGCGACGCCGATCCCCCGCGAGGTGAAGTAGGCGATCTCCAGATCGAGCACGAGCGGGGCGCGGCCGGTGGGACCGCCGTGCGCCCAGATGACGAACGGCGGAAGCTCGCCGTCCGGCGCGGTGTGATCGGGGTTGTGCGGCGGATGGACATGGGCGTGGATCTCCCGGCCGTCCGGCCCGGTGAAGGTGCGGGTCCGCGGCTGCGGGTAGTACGCGGGGTCGATCGGGTCGGTGTGCGCGCTGCCGATGACGCGGGCGTGGCCGGTGCAGACGTCCAGCTCGATCACCTCATGGCCGCTGCGGGGGCTCGCGGCCACGCCGATGACACGGGTGCCGGTCACGGCGAGCGTCGGCTCCCATTCGGTCCACGGCCCCGGGACGTCGGCCGATGCGCCGGTCTCCGGGTCGAGGATGCCGAGCGTGGCGGCGCCCCGGCCGTGCAGTACGGCGATCAGACCGCTGGACAGCGGGGCGAACCAGCGATGGCCGAGCTTCCACAGCGGCCCCGCGAACTCCTCCTCCCGGGGGCACAGGGGCACCGGCTGCCCCGCCTGGACCCGCGCTTCCTCCGGGCGTCCGAGCCGGTACAGATTCCACCAGCCGCTGCGGTCGGTGGCCGCGAGCAGCGAACCGTCGGCGGCCCATTCGACCTGGGCGACCGACTCGTCCGCACCGCCCAGCACCGCACGCGCCCCGGTGAACGGCCCGTCCTCCGCCACCTCGGCCAGCATCACCGCGGTGCCGTCCCACGGCATCCGGGGGTGATCCCAGGCGATCCACGCGGCCCACCGCCCGTCGGGCGAGAGCCGGGGGCCGGTGACGAAGCGGTGGCGGTCGTCGGTCAGCTCCCGCACCGCCGTGCGGTCCTCGGCGGCCGAGCCGTCCAGCGGCACGGCGGCGATCACCCGCCGCACATCCGTGGGCCCCTCACCCGTGAACTCCTCCAGCACACACCACGCTTCACCGCGGTCCGGGTGGAGCTCCAGATCCGCCCAGCGCAGCCCCTCCCCCACCCCCGACACCGGCGTCAGCGGGCGCGGCGGTGCGCCCGCCGGGGCGTCCGGCTCATACGCGTACAGCCGCTGATCGGCGAAGTGGGTGAACACCACCAGCGGACCACCGGTCCCGCGTGCCACCGCGGCCCACGGCGTGCCGCCGTATCCCATGACCTTGCTGCGCACATTCCACGGCAAAGGCAGCACCGAGAGCTCCGAGCCGTCGGCCCGCCGCCGCATCAGGGTGCGCCGGCCGCCCTCGCCGGGGCGCGGCGCGGTCCACCACACCTCGTCGCCGACCGTGCCCACGTACTCCGGATGGCCGTCGTGCGACGCCGCGAGCGCGGCGTCGACCGGGGAGCGCCAGGCTCCGTAGGGGACCGTGGCCGTCATCTGCCGCACCATCCCTCACGCCCTCCGCAGGAAGTGGTCGAGCACCCGGACGCCGAAGTGCAGGGCGTCCACCGGCACCCGCTCGTCCACGCCGTGATAGAGCGCCTGATAGTCGAAGCCCTCGGGGAGCCGCAGCGGCGAGAACCCGTATCCGACGATGCCGAGGCGGGAGAACTGCTTGGCGTCCGTGCCGCCCGACATGCAGTACGGCACCACATGCCCGCCGGGGTCGAAGTGCTCGACGGCGGCGCGCATCGCCGTGTACGTCGGGGCGCCGGGTCCGATGGGGGCCTCCAGCGGGAATTCGCGGTGGTGGAACTCCCAGTCCACCTCCGGCCCGGTGAGCCGGTCGAGGGTGGTGCGGAACTCCTCCTCGCCGCCGGGCAGCATCCTGCCGTCCACATAGGCGGTGGTGGTCCCCGGGATCACATTGACCTTGTAACCGGCCTCCAGGACCGTGGGGTTGGCGCTGTTGCGCACGGTCGGCTCGACGAGGGCCGCGGCGGGCCCCAGCTTGGCCAGCAGCTCGTCGATGTCGAAGTCCGCCGCGTCCGGATCGGCCGGGATGCCCTGGAGCGCGGCGAGCTCGGTCAGCGCCGCCTTCACCGTCGGCGTCAGCCGCACCGGCCAGCGGTACTCGCCGATGCGCGCTACGGCGGCGGCCAGCCGGGTGACCGCGTTGTCCCGGTTGACCTTCGCACCGTGTCCGGCCCGGCCCCGCGCGGTGAGCCTGAGCCAGGCCGTGCCGCGCTCCCCCGCCGCGATGGGGTAGAGCCGCATCCCGGGCCCGGCGTGGAAGGTGAAGGCGCCCGTTTCGCTGATGCCCTCGGTGCAGCCCTCGAAGAACTCGGCGTGCTGCTCGGCGAGGAAGCCGGAGCCCGCCTCGGCGCTGTCCTCCTCATCGGCGGTGAAGGCCAGCACGATGTCACGGCGCGGCCGCGCCCCCGACCGGGCCCAGGCCCGCACGGTCGCGAGCACCATCGCGTCCATGTTCTTCATGTCGACCGCGCCCCGGCCCCAGACCACACCGTCGCGCACTTCCCCGGAGAAGGGGTGCACGCTCCAGTCGGCGGGCTCGGCGGGCACCACGTCCAGATGGCCGTGGACGAGCAGTGCGGGCGCGGACGGATCGGTGCCCTCGATCCGGGCGACCACATTGGTCCGCCCCGGCGACCGCTCCAGCAGGGTGGGGTCGATGTCCACATCGCTGAGCATCTCCGCCACATACTCGGCGGCCGGGCGCTCCGAGCAGTCACCGCCGCCGCGGTTGGTCGTGTCGATGGCGATCAGCTCGGAGGTGAACCGCACCACCTCCTCGAGCGCCTGTGCGTCGATCGCTTCCGGATGGGCCCTGTCAGCCATATTGCTCCTCCACCGCGGCCGATACGACCGTCGTGACCGCCTTGAAGCAGCGGATCCCCTCGTACATGGTCGGTGAGGTGTACGCGACGCGACGCTCGCCGCTGGGCTCCACGCCCGGCACGACGCTCGCCGCCCCCACCAGATGCTCGGCGTCGAACTCCAGCTCCACCGTGAACGGCCCGCCGCGCGCGGGCTCGTGCCGCACCGCCAGCGCCGCCGCCTCCCGCGCCGCCGCCCGGATGTCGGCGGCCGTGCGGGCGGGGGTGCGGCAGACCGCCGCATAGCGCGACACATAGTCCTTGACGGCGACCGAGCGGGCCCGTGGCGCATAGCCCTTGGCGTCCTCACAGGTCCGGTCGTCGCCGGTCACCAGCACCACCGGCACCCCGTACTCGGCGACGACCAGCGCGTTGAGCAGGCCCTCGCTCGCGGGCACCCCGTCCACCCACACCCCGGTGACGGAGTTGGCGAGATAGGTGTGCGCGAGGACTCCCTCGGTGCCGGCGCCCGTGTGGTAGCCGAGGAACGCCACCCCGTCCACATCGCCGTGCTGGACGCCCTCGACCATGCTCAGACTCTTGTGCCGGCCGGTGAGCATCTGGGCTCGCTCGTCCAGCTCCTCCAGGAGCAGATTGCGCATGGTCCAGTGCGCCTCATTGATGAGCACCTCGTCGGCGCCACCGTCGAGGAACCCCGCCACCGCCGCGCTCACGTCGGAGGTGAGGAGACGGCGGCAGCGCTCCCACTGAGGGGTGCCGGGCAGCACATCAGCGGGCCAGGTCACGCCGGTGGCGCCCTCCATGTCGGCGCTGATAAGGATCTTCATGCCTCGTCACGTTACGCGCTGGGATGTGTACGAACCAGCCCTGTGGATAACTGGTCCAGTCCACATCCCGCCCCTGTTTTGCCCGGCAGGCCGCCGGGCACTCGGGGGCGGTCCCAGCGAGGGGAGGTCCCATGGCCCACACGACGGTGCAAGAAGTGCTCGATGCCCTGCGGGATGTCGATTTCCCGGCAGGCAAGGACGAACTGGTGAGCGCGGCCAAGAAAGCGGGAGCCTCCGAGGAGGTCGTCAAGGCGCTGCGCGGCATTCCCCCGGAGGAATACGCGAACCGCGAGGAGGTGGCCCGGTCCGTGCGCGTGGACCCCGACTCGGACCTCGGGTACAGCCCCGGGCAGCGCGGAGAACAGGCACGCCGGGGCGGCAGACCGGGGCAGTCCGAGCGCCTGCGCGAGGTCCCCGAGCCCCCGGTGGACGAGGAAAAGGAGCGCGACCGCCGACCGCCCCCTCAGTTCTAGGCCCCTAGACCCGGCGCACCACGAACCACCGCGCCGGCAGCTCGACCCGTGAGCCGTCCGCCCAGCGCTCGGTCTGTGCCAGCGCCGTGGGCCCCTCCGCCAGGACGTCCAGCCCCACGGCCGCCAGCAGCTCGGGCACCTCCGTGTCCGCCGCGTCGGCGGGCCGCAGCCCGTGGTCGAGGACCCGGCGCAGCTTCGGCGGCGGGCCGTCCGGCCCCTGGGCCAGCTCGCCCAGTACCGTCTTGGACTCTTCCGTCAGCTCCGCCACGAACGCCCGCCCGCGCTGCCCCACCAGCTCTGCCACCGCCTCCGCGACCGGCCGTCGGTCCGGGGCGTCACTTTGATGGATGACGGCCCGCATATAGACATTGACGTCACCGAGCCGGTCGTGCAGCTCCCGCACCCCCGCCGCGTCGGTCAGATTCAGCTGCCGGAACTCCGCCGCACCCTCGGTGTCGGCGCGCCGCGCGTGCTCCACCGCCGCGCTCGACAGATCGACGCCCAGCGCCCGCTCGAAGCGGGACGCCAGATAGCGGGTCTGGGTGCCGTTTCCGCAGCCCAGATCGACTATCGGCAGCGAGGGGTCCATATGCGGGGTCAGCAGCTCCAGATGCGGGGCAGCGGTCAGCGAGGGATCCGCGTCCCAGATGGCCTCCCCCGGGGTGTCCGAGGTGTTCCGCCAGTAGCTCTCCCACGCTTGCCGGTAGCGCTCCGACACGCTCATCGCCGCTCCCCAGAGGTTGACAGGCCGTCACCAGGAAAATGCTGAGTAGATGCCTATCGTCACCACCCGGCACGGACAAGTGCGCCGGAGCATGCCGGAGCAATACCTTTACCCGGTGTTCGAGTCCCGACGCGCCGAGCGCGGCAGCGCCTGCTCGAACCACACCGTTTTGCCCCGCCCCGTGCGGCTCGTGCCCCACTCCCGCGCCAGTCCGCTGATCACCCGCAGCCCGCGCCCGAACTCGTCGTCCTCACCGGCGTTCAGCAGCGCGGGCAGCTCGTGGTCATCGTCCGAGACCTCGCACAGCAGGGCCTCGGTACGCACCAGCCGCAGCACCACATGGTGGGTGTGGGCGTGCCGAATCGCATTGGTGACCGCCTCGCTCACCAGCAGCTCGGCGGTCTCCACGGCCTCCGCAAGCCCCCATCGGGTCAGCCGCTCCCGGACCAGCCGGCGCGCCCGCCCCACCTCGCACGGGTCCAGCGCGAGCCGCCACTGGGCGACATGGTCGGCCGGAATGCCGCCCAGCCGCGCCATCAGCAGCGCCACGTCGTCCTTACGGCCGCCGCGGCCGTCTTTTTCCTGAGAAGAGGCAGCGAGGGCGCGGATGATGGTGTCGCACGCGTCGTCCATCGAGGCCGCCGGATGCGCCGCGGACTCGCACAGCGCCGCGATCCCGGCGCCGATGTCCTGGCCCCGCACCTCGACCAGACCGTCCGTGCACAGCACCAGCCGGTCGCCGGGCGCGACCCGCACCGTGGCCGTCTCGAAGGGCACCCCGCCCACGCCTATCGGGGCGCCGGTCGGCAGGTCCAGCAGCTCGCTGCGGCCGTCCCGGGCCCGTACCAGCACGGGCGGGATATGGCCCGCGTTGGAGATCAGCAGCTCGGAGCCGATCGGGTCGTAGACGGCGTACAGACAGGTGGCCAGATAGTGCTCACCGAGCCGCTGCGCCAGATCGTCGAGATTGCGCAGCAGTTGCGCGGGCGGCAGATCGAGGGCGGCCATGGTCTGGACGGCGGTCCGCAGCTGGCCCATCATCGCCGCCGAAGTCAGGCCGTGTCCCATGACGTCGCCGACGACCAGCGCGGTGCGTGAGCCGGACAGCTTGATGCTGTCGAACCAGTCGCCGCCGACCCGGCCGAGCCGGGTCCCGGGCAGATAGCGGGTGGCGGTGTCGCAGCCGGCCACGCGCGGCGTCACCTGGGGCAGCATGCTGTCCTGGAGCGTCTCGGCGACGTTCTCCTGGTAGGTGTACATCCGGGCGTTGTCGAGCACGAGCCCGGCGCGGGCGGCGAGTTCCGCGCCGGTCGTGCGGTCCATGTCGTCGAACGGCTCGCGCCCGGGGCGGCGCAGCAGCACCATGAAGCCGAGCACCACATCGCGCGCCTTGAGCGGCACGATCAGGATCGACCGGCCGTTGATCAGCGGTCTCAGATCGCGCTTCTCGAACTGCCCGGCGATCCGGTCGCCCACCTCGTCGCTGATGTACGGGATCAGCACCGGCTCGCCGGTGACCATGCACTGGAAGAACGGCGTGTGCTCGGGGAAGGCGATGCTCTCCCCGACCGGCACGGTGTCGTCCCAGCGGCCCGGTTCGTCGTTGTGCTCGACCCAGACGCGGTGCCAGACGGTGGTGACGTCGGGCGGGCCGTCGGGGAACCCCTCGCCCGCCAGAACCTGGGCGCGCAGATGCGTACCGGCGAAGTCCGCGAAGCGCGGGACGGCGGCGCTGGTCACCTCGCGGATGGTGCGGGCGAGGTCCAGGGAGCTGCCGATGCGGCCGCTGACCTCGTTGAGGAACTCCAGCCGCTCGCGGACGGCCGCGTACTCCAGATCGACGTCATCGGGCTCGACCGGCATATCGCGGGCGTGCACGCGGTCCGGCGCGCCGTTCGCGGCGGCCACGCGCCGCCGTTCGGCCTCCTGGCGCGCCTGGCGCTCGCGGTACCGGGGCATGCCCCAGTCCGGCGTCACCGGGACGCGCTCATGGCGGCTGATCTCCAGCACGGGGTAGCCCAGTTCGAGGACCTGGGAGACGATCCGGCTGCCGGTGGCCGGGCCCATGTTGGGCAGGATGTCCGGCAGCCGGCCGGCCAGCCGCTCGGCGCCGGGGAACTCGGTGTGCAGTGCGAAGCCGGGCGCGAACCGCTCCTGGTCACCCGCCGCGTCCCCGGTCAGCCCCAGGGCGTCCGCCGCCAGCACGAGCAGCCGCTCGGGGCCGGGCCCCACCAGCGGATACGCCCACCACAACACATCGACCCGGCCGTGTGCGGCGTCCGCCATACGGGCCCGGCCCGCGGTGGGGTAGTACATCGAACCGGTGAGCGAGTCGTCGAGCTCGGGCCCGGCTCCGCCGGATCCCAGATCCACGCCGCGCAGCGCGCCCGAGACCGGCATCAGATCGACGGCGGGAGCGCCGACGGCCTGTTCCCGGCTGCGCCCGAAGAGCCTGCGCGCCCCGGAGCTCCAGTGCGTGACGAGTCCGTCCGCGTCGACGACGACCACCGCGAGCGGCATCCGTCCGGGCACCCCGGCGCGCTGCTCCGGCACCTTGGGCACCCTGCCCAACTCGTCGTCGCCGCGTGACGTGCCCTGCTCCATAGGCGGAAGACTCCTTCGCACGCAAGATCTGCGACACCACTGCCCACGGTACGGCTGATGTGGGTGGCCGCGGGGGGCAATACCCGAATAGGTGTCACGTGCGGATGCGTGCGAGGGGCGCCGCCTTCGCCCCGGCGCCGCCTTCGCCCCGGCGCCGCCTTCGCCCCGGCGCCGCCTTCGCCCCGGCGCCGGGAGGTGCCCCCGTCGGGGCCGCCTCCCGGCGCCGGAGCGGACCGCTAGTCCTCGTGGCCGAGTTGCAGATCCCGTTCGGTGCGGCCGCCGCCCGCCACCTGCAGGACGGTCGCGACCGGTGGATAGCCCGCCGCGATGACCGTGTACTCGCCCGCCGACAGATCGATGAAGCGGAAGGCGCCGTCCGGGCCCGTCGTGGCCGTGTCGACCACATTGCCCGCCGCGTCCAGCAGGGTCACGCGGGCGTCCTCCACCAGACGGCCGGCGGTGGCCCGGACGACGCCCCGCAGGACCGCGCCGCCGGCGAGTTCGACGTCCTGACGGGTCTCCCGGGCGGCCTGCACGGTGACCGGGAGGGCAGCGGGGCGGAACGCGGGGGCGCTGGCGGCGAGGGTGTATTCGCCCGCCACCAACTCGGCCATCACATAGCCGCCTTCGCGCCCGCTGCGGGTGGAGGCGACGACCTCACCGCGCACATCGGTCAGGGTGACCGTCGCCTCCCGTACCGGGGTGCCGTCCGCGGTCAGTACGGCCCCCGCGAGGCGGCCCGCCCCGCCGAGGACGACGTCCAGCTCGACCGGCCGGTCGCCGACCGTGACGCTGACCGCCCGCGGCTGATGGCCCCCGGCCGCCGCGATCAGGACGTACGCGCCGGTGCCCGGGGTGCTCAGCGCGTACCGTCCGTCCTCACCGGTGGCGCCGCGCCCGATCTGGCGGCCGGCGCCGTCGATGAGGGTGAGGGCCGCCCGCGGGACCGTGGTGCCGTCGTGGTGCTGGACCGTGCCGCAGACCGGGATGCCCGCGGTGGGCGGCGGTCCGGCGGCGCCGCCGGCGTGCCGGGGCCCGGCGGCGCTGCGCGCAGCCGGTACGACGGGGTCTTGCAGGTCTTGCTGGACGGCGTAATCGGTGGGGGACACCAGAGGTTTCTCCTTCAGCAGGAAGGCGAGCAGGAAGCCCAGGACGAGCACCGGCACGAGGTAGAGAAAGATCCGCGGTATGGCGTGGGCGTACGCCGCGATATAGCCGTCGCGCAGCGCGCCGGGCATCGCGTGCACCATCTGCGGGGTGACCGAGTCGGGGTCGGGCAGCCGGGACCCGTCGCCGCCGCGGCCGGACGCCGCCCCGGCGGGGAGCTCGGCCGCCAGACGGTCGGCGAGCCGGTTGGCGAAGAGCGTGCCGAAGACGGCCGCGCCGACGCTGCCGCCGATCTGCCGGAAGTAGTTGTTGGCGCTGGTGGCCGAGCCGAGGTCGGCAGGCGACACGGCGTTCTGTACGGCGAGGACGAGCACGGGCAGGACAAGCCCGATGCCGAGTCCCAGCACGCCCATCCACAGGCTGTAGTCCTGCCGGGAGGTGTCTTCCTCCAGCCGGGACAGCAGGTACATGCCGACGGCCGAGACCAGTCCGCCGACCACGGGGAAGACCTTGTAGCGGCCGGTGGCGCTGATGAGCTGGCCCGAAAGGATGGAGGCCAGGACCATGCCGCCCATCATGGGCACCATCAGCAGCCCCGACTCGGTGGCCGAGACCCCGTCGACCATCTGCAGGAAGGTGGGCAGATAGCTGGCGGCGCCGAAGAGTGCGACGCCGACGACCGCGCCGATCAGCCCGCTGACGCAGAAGACCGAATCGCGGAACAGCCGCATGGGGATGATCGGTTCGGGTGCGACGCACTCCACGACGACGAAGAGGACCGCGGAGCCCAGCGCCCCCAGGGCGAGTCCGAGGATGACGCGGGAGCCCCAGGCGTACTCCGTGCCGCCCCAACTCGTCAGCAGTACGGCGCAGGTCGAGAACACGGACAGGAACAGCGCGCCCAAATAGTCGAAGCGCGCCCGGCGCGGCGGCTCCGGCACCTCGAGGACTGCGGCCACGACGGCGAGGGTGACCAGGCCGAAGGGGACGTTGACGTAGAAGCACCAGCGCCAGGAGGCGTGGTCGGTGAAGAAGCCGCCGAGCAGCGGCCCGGCCACCGACGCGAGGCCGAACGCGGCGCCGATGAGCCCCATATAGCGGCCGCGTTCACGCGGCGGCACGATATCGGCCATGATCGCCTGGACGCCGATCATCAGCCCGCCGGCGCCGATCCCCTGCACCGCCCGGAAGACGATCAGCTCGTCCATCGTGCGCGACCAGCCCGCCAGCGCGGAGCCGACGACGAAGACGACGATCGCGAAGACGAAGACGCTCTTACGGCCGACGAGATCGCCGAGCTTGCCGTAGAGGGGCAGCACGACGGTGACCGCGAGGAGGTAGGAGGTGACGGTCCAGGACATCTTGTCCAGACCGTGCAGTTCGCCGACGACCTCGGGGAGGGCGGTGGCCACGATGGTCTGGTCGAGCGCCGCGAGCAGCAGCGCGAGCATCAGCCCGACGAAGACCATCCGGACGCGGGCCGGGCTGAGCCGGGCCGACGCGGCCCCGTCCGCCGCCGACGGTGCCGGGACGGCCCCGTCGGCGGCGAGGGCGGGAGCGCCTGTCGGCTCGTACCCCTCGTACCCCTCGCACCCCTTCGGCACGGTGGTCCCGGTGGTGCCGCCCACGTCCATCTCCCCTCGTCACGCCTGCGCCGCCGCCCATTTCTCGCATTACGCGTAACTGCGGGCAAGCGCGACGAATCGCCAACGAGGGGCCTCATGGGGCATCAGCCCCGGTGAGAGGGTGTGCGGGGGTATGCCGCACCGCGAAGAAAACCACCCGAACCGGTGATGGCGACGCCGGTCCTCGAGGGGGTCGTTCCGCTACCCGGCCAGGTCACTCGGCCACATCGGCCGCGAGCTTGGCCAGCAGCTCGTCGTAGATGCGGGCCAGCCCCTTGGGCGCGAACGTCCGCTCGAAGAAGCCGCCGACACCGCCCGCGCCGTTCCAGGTCGTGGTGACGACGACCCGCGCCTTGCCCTCACCCGCCGGGGTGACCGTCCAGGTGGTGACCATGGAGGAGTTGCGGTCCGTCTCGACCAGCTGACCATCGGTCGGCTCGGAGACCTCCAGCAGACAGTCGCGCACCCGCTTGCTGGTGGCCTGGAGCTTCCAGTGCACCACGGTGCCCTCGCCGTCGCCGCCCTCGCGCACCTCGTACTCGCTGAACTGCCGCGGAAGCAGCCGGGGACGGGTCTCGCGGTAGTCGGCGAGCGCGTCGAACACGTCCTCGGGCTTGCCCGTGACGATGCGTTCCGTGGTGGCCTCGACCTGCCCCATTGCTCTTCCTCCGTGATCGACGCGGCACCCCTGGCTAACGGCGCCGTTGGCTGCGGCAAGCCAACCACCTCCCCGTCACCCGCCCAAATCCAGGGTTGACGGATTCGAATGAAACATGTGTTCTATTGAGGTACGAGCGAGACCCCCGGAGGTGCGCGCCATGCGCTGGGACAACCTGACCAACGACGACGAGGCGGCCGCTCCGGCCCTCTTCGCGGCGGACACGGTGACCACCCGCACCTTCGACACCCCCGAGTTCCGTGGGATCACCTTCCATGAGATCCGGGCGCGCTCGGTCGTCAATCGGGTGCCGGGCGCCTCGCGGATGCCGTTCGAGTGGACGGTGAATCCGTACCGCGGCTGCACCCATGCCTGCGTCTACTGCTTCGCCCGCAAGACGCACAGCTATCTCGACCTGGACACCGGGCTCGGCTTCGACTCCCAGATCGTGGTGAAGGTCAACGCCCCGGAGCTGCTCCGCCGCGAGCTGGCCTCCCGGCGGTGGCGCGGCGAGCACATCGCCATGGGCACGAACGTGGACTGCTACCAGCGCGCCGAAGGCCGGTATCAGCTCATGCCCGGCATCCTCGGCGCGCTCGTGGAGCGCGCCAATCCGTTCTCGATCCTCACCAAGGGGACCCTGATCCTGCGCGATCTGGAGCTGCTGCGGCAGGCCGCCCGGGTGACCGACGTCGGCGTCTCCGTCTCGGTCGGCTTCACCGACCGCGAGCTGTGGCGCACCGTCGAGCCGGGCACGCCCTCGCCCGAGCGCCGGCTCGACGTCGTACGGACGCTGTCGGACCACGGCATCCCGTGCGGGGTGCTGATGGCCCCGGTGATCCCCTTCCTCGGCGACTCCCCCGAGCAGCTGCGCGCCACCGTACGGGCCATCGCCGAGGCCGGGGCCACCTCCGTGACCCCGCTGGTGCTGCATCTGCGGCCCGGCGCCCGTGAGTGGTTCACGGCGTGGCTCACCCACCACCATCCACGGCTGCTGCGGCGGTACGACGCGCTGTACGAGGGCGGGACGTACGCGCCGAAGTGGTACCAGCGGCGGATCACCGGGATGGTCCACGACTTCGCCGCCGAGTACGGGATCGGCCCGTACAAGGCGGGCGCGCACCGCAAGGTCCCCGAGCCCGAGGCCGGTTCGCCGTCCGGCTCTCCACCGGAACCGGACCAGCTGTCACTGCTGTGAGCGCCACGCCACGAGCATGCCGCCGCCGCGGAGATCCTGTGACCCTGCCGCGAGTGGCAGGGTCAAGCCACCTACGGTGGACGCATGAGCGGGGTGCGGGTAAGGGAGATGGCCGAGTCGGACATCGACGCCGTGGCGGCCGTGAGGGTGCGGGGGTGGCAGAAGGCGTACACCGGGCTGATGCCGCAGGCGTATCTGGACGGGCTGAGCGTCGAGGAGGACGCCGAGCGGCGGCGGGAGTTCTTCTCACGCGGCGTCGGCGATGTGGTCAACCTGGTGGCGGAGACGGGGACGGCAGAGGACGGCGGCGACGAGGTGGTGGGCTGGTCCTGCTTCGGCCCCTACCGGGACCGCGATCTCCCGGCCGGCGACGCCGAGTTGTACGCGCTCTATGTCCGCCCGGCCCTGGTCGGCACGGGCGTCGGCCGCGCCCTGCTCACCGAGTCCCTCCACCTCGTCGCCCAACGCGGCTTCCCCCGCCTGCGCCTGTGGGTCCTGAGGGACAACACCCGCGCCCGCTGCTTCTACGCACGGGCGGGCTTCGCCCCGGACGGCGGCGCGGAGGCGTACGAGGTCGACGGCGTCGCCGTCCCCGAAGTCCGCTACGCGCTGCGCCTCACCCGGGCGGCCCTCAGCCGGTCGCCGGGGTGAGGGGCAGGGCGTAGGAGGCGACCGGCGCCGCGCCCCGCCTCACCGCACGGGCGCCTTGCCCGCCTTGCCCGTCTTGCCCGCGGTTCGGCCAAGGCCGCCTCCGCCGCTGATGCGGGCCAGGGCGGCGGCCGCGGCGGCGCTGAGGCGTATGTGCTCGCCCGCCGCGGTCAGGGCCGGAATGGCGCGCTCGTCGCCGATCGCGCCCAGGCCCTCCACGCACGCGCGGGCGATCACCCAGTGGCGGTCGCGGGCGGCCAACTGCCGCTCCAGGGCGGCGACCAGGGCCGGTACGGACTCGGGGGCGCGCAGCTCGACCAGCAGCCGGATCGGGTGCAGCGAGTACGCGGTGCGCAGCGGGTTCGTGGCCAGGGCAGCGGCGGCGCGGGCGGTGCGCGGGTCGTCAAGGCGGGCGAGGACGCGGGCGGCGGTCGCGCAGCGGGCGGGCTCGCGGTAGTTGAGCAGGAGGACAAGGGTTTCGAAGGCCCGGCGGTCGCCCGCGCTGCCGAGCACGAAGGCCGCGGTCTCCCGCGCCCACAGCGGCTGCTCCGGCGCGACCAGGATGCGGGCGAGCTGTTCGCGCGCGGCAGGGCTGCCCTGGCGTACGAGCGCGAGCAGTGAGGCGTGGGCCGCGGTCTCCTGTGGCGTTGTGAGCGAGGCCCGTACCCGCTCGGTCAGCGTCCGGAATTCATCGTCCATGCGAGGTCTCCCCTCCCCGGTGATCTGCGCCACGGCGCAGCCTCACTGTGAGCTCTGGCGTCTTGGTTACCCGCGAGTTAATATGGCGACACGAGCAGCACCCCTGCTCTGGCGGCCTGGTGACGCAGCCGCCTTGTGTGACGTCGGTTCGGCAGTAACAGCAGCAGTACGGCATGGCCCCGGGACAGGGCCGGCCGCGTGTCTCCCACGGGCAGTTTCCTCCGTGCGGCGCTGTCCGCCAGGGAGCGTGCAAGCCCTTCCGTCGGAGTTCTGTGTCAGTCGTCAACCCGCAGCGTATGCGTGGCGTGAGCGGCATCAGCGGCATGGCCCGAGCTCCCCTCAGTCGTCACGTCATCCCCGTTCCCGGGGAACACCCTCTGGAGTCCGCTATGGACCGTCTACCGCACACCGGCGTCAGCTCTACGTCCTCCTCCTCTGATCTCTCCCCCTCCCGGGCCCCGCTCACTACTGTCGCCGTCATCGGGCTCGGCACCATGGGCACCGGCATCGCCGAGATCCTGGCCCGCGGGGGCCGCGAGGTGATCGGCATCGACATCAGCGAGAGCGCCGGCCGCCGGGCCGTCACCGCACTCGAGGTCGCCACCGCCCGCGCCGTGCACCGCGAGCGGATCAGCGAGCGGGAGCGGGCCGACATCCTGGCCCGGTTCCGTATCTCCACCGATCTGCGCGCCGCGGCCGGCGCGGAGCTGGTGATCGAGGTCGTGCCCGAGGACTACGGCATCAAGCACGAGGTCTTCACCCAGCTGGACACGATCGTCAGCCCCACCGCGATCCTGGCCACCGGCACCAACGCGCTGTCGGTGACCCGGCTGGCCGCCGAATCCGCCCATCCGGAGCGGGTGCTGGGGCTGCACTTCTTCAATCCGGCGCCCGCCATGAAGCTCGTCGAGATCGTCTCCAGCGTGCTGACCGCGCCCGCGGCCGTCGAGGCGGTCACCGCGCTCGCCCGCGACCTGGGCAAGGAGCCGGTAGCGCTCGGCGATCGGCCCGGATTCGTCGCCGACGGGCTGCTGTTCGGCTATCTCAACCAGGCGGCCGCGATGTACGAGGCCAAGTACGCGGCGCGCGAGGACATCGACGCCGCGATGCGGCTCGGCTGCGGGCTGCCGATGGGCCCGCTCGCCCTGCTCGACCTGATCGGCATCGATACGGCCCGCACCGTCCTGGAGGCCATGTACGCCGCCTCCGGCGACCGGCTGCACGCGCCCGCGCCCATCCTGGGGCAGTTCTCCGAGGCCGGTCTCACCGGCCGCAAGACGGGCCGCGGCTTCTACACGTACGAGGCGCCGGGCAGCGGCACCGTCGTCCCGGACCCGGCCGGCGGCGGGGCAGCGGACCCGGCGCACGCGGTGGACACGGCGCGCCCCGTGCGCGCCGTCGGGGTCGCCGGCTCGGGCACGATGGCCAGCGGTATCGCCGAGGTCTTCGCCAAGGCGGGCCTGGACGTGGTGCTGGCCGCCCGGTCCCAGGCGAAGGCCGAGAAGGCGAAGGCCCGTATCGCCAAGTCGCTGGGCCGGTCCGTGGTCAAGGGACGGATGACGCAGCAGGCATGCGACCAGGCGCTGGAGCGGATCACCCCGGCCGACTCGCTCGACGCCTTCGCCGAGGTGGACCTCGCCGTGGAGGCGGTGGCCGAGGACCTGGCCGTCAAGCAGGATCTGTTCACCGTGCTCGACAAGGTCTGCAAACCCGGCGCGGTGCTGGCCACGACCACCTCCTCGCTGCCGGTCATCGCCTGCGCCCGCGTCACCTCGCGCCCGCAGGACGTCGTCGGGATGCACTTCTTCAACCCGGCGCCCGCGATGAAGCTCGTCGAGGTGGTGCGCACCGTCCTGACCGCGGACGATGTGCGCGCGACCGCGCACGCCGTGTGCAAGACGGTGGGCAAACACCCGGTGGACTGCGGCGACCGGGCCGGATTCATCGTCAACGCCCTGCTGTTCCCTTACCTCAACAACGCGGTGAAGATGGTCCAGGAGCACTACGCCACCCCCGATGACATCGACGCCGCGATGAAGCTCGGCGGCGGCTATCCGATGGGCCCCTTCGAACTGCTCGACGTCGTCGGGCTCGATGTCTCCCTCGCCATCGAGAAGGTGCTGCACCGCGAGTTCCGCGATCCGGGGCTGGCGCCGGCGCCGCTGCTGGAGCATCTGGTCGCGGCGGGCTGCCTGGGGCGCAAGACCGGGCGCGGCTTCCGCGAGTATGCGAAAGCCTGAGTACGGCTCGGGGTGGGGCGGACTGCTGGAACCCTCCGCTGGTCCGCCCCCGCACCGGCACTCACAAGCGTGTTACGTTCCCCACATGTCCCAGCCCGTGAAGGCCGCTCGTACGAAGCGTACGAACCGATCCAACTCCGCCGACGGCGGTGAGAGCGCCGGAAGTCGCCGCGCCGCCGCCCAGCGCCTGACCATGCGCCGCAAACTGGCGGCCGCGGCGATGGAGTTGTTCGCGACCCAGGGGTACGAGGCGACGACGGTCGACGAGATCGCCGCCAGAGCCGGGGTGGCCCGCCGCACCTTCTTCCGGCACTTCCGCTCCAAGGAAGAGGCGATCTTCCCGGACCACGACGACACGCTGGTACGGGCCGCGGCCGTGCTCGACGCGGCCCCGCCGCATGAGAACCCCCTCGACACGGTGTGCCGGGGCATCAAGGAGGTCATGCGGATGTACGCGGCCTCGCCGGCCGTCTCCGTGGAGCGCTACCGGCTGACCCGCGAGGTCCCGGCGCTGCGCGAGCGCGAGATCGCCTCGGTGGCCCGCTACGAGCGGCTCTTCACCCGCTACCTCCTGGGCCACTTCGACGAGGGCGCCCACCACGACGGCGACGACGACCCCCTGCTGGCGGAGGTCGCCGCCTCCGCCGTGGTCACCGCCCACAACCATGTGCTCCGGCGCTGGCTGCGGGCGGGGGGCGAGGGCGACGTGGAGACACAGCTGGACCACGCCTTCGCGATCGTCCGCGAAACCTTCGGGACGGGCATCGGCGCGGGCCGCCCCGCCCCGGGCCAGGAGCGCCCCGCGGCGACGGTGTCGACGCAGGAGGACGACGAGGTGGTGGTGATGGTGGCGCGGACGGACGCACCGCTGAACGAGGTCATGCGGACCATTGAGCGGGCCCTTAAGCGGTAGCCGGACCCGGCCGCTACCCGGTCACTGCGGCCGGGTCGGTGGTGGCGTCCACGTCGAGAATGTGCAGCTGACCACCCGTGGTCAGGCTCGCGAACAGCACCGTGTTACC
>NZ_JBEXFG010000079.1:0-20261 GCF_040606675.1 Streptomyces sp. NPDC005393
TACTCAAGCCGAAGCCCTCACGCTTTGGTGACGTGACGGACTTTCCGGGTCGAAATGCCCGGAATGCTGAGAGCCGCTGAGGCTCTGAGCAACGGGTGCTTCTTCCGGATGCGTCGTCGGCAGCCGTCACTTAGCCTCGAGAACCGGGGGATGTCACTGGGCGCATCAGCTGGGACCGACCGGCTGAGGTGCGGGACAAGGAGTGGTGCTCCGTGGAGATCTTCCCCCCGGTCCCGCTGGCGGAGTGGAAGGACTCGAAAGAGACGCTGCACCGGTTCGCTCAGATCGTCGGCAAAATCCGGCTGGCATCCGGCGTGCGGCGAAACCACTGGTGGAATGTTCCGTACCACGTCACAGGCCGCGGCATCACGACCCGCCCGATGGGCCAGGTCGATGGGAATCCGATCTTCACCATCGACTTCGATTTCGTCGCCCACCGATTGACCGCACGCGTTCTGGGTGGCGGCGCGGTGTCGTTCCCACTGCTCGGGCAGTCCGTCTCGTCCTTCTACCACCAGACGCTGGACGCTCTTCGCACCCTCGGGGTCGCAGTGACGATGGAACACCCCCACCCGTTCGGCTTGCCCGACGCGGGACGGCCCTTCGCCGATGACACGGAACACGCCTCCTACGACCCGTTCTGGGTCAACCGCTACTGGCAGGTGCTCAGCCAGATCAGCCTGGTGCTGGAGGAGTTCTCGGCCCGGTACTCCGGAAAGATCAGCCCGGTACACCACTTCTGGCACACCTTTGACATCGCGGCCACCCGCTTCTCGGACCGAACGGTCGACCAGCCGCCGCATATCGATCCCGTCACCCGCGAGGCCTACTCCCGCGAGGTCATCAGCGCGGGCTTCTGGTTCGGCGACGACGCTTTCCCACAACCGACTTTTTACTCCTATGCCGCGCCGGAGCCCGAGGGTCTCGCCGACCAACGGCTCGACCCCGCGACCGCGCGATGGGTCGAACAACGTGGCAGTCACCTGGCCACGCTGGATTACGAGGACATCCGCGGAGGCGAGAACGCCCGAGGTACCGTCCTTGACTTCTACGAGAGCGTTTACCAGTCCGCGGCACATCTCGCCGGGTGGGACGTCGAAGGTCTAGCCAGCCCCGGAGGTATCACCGACCCCTACGCGTCACAGACAAGATAAGACGGCCGTCTCACATCGCGGTGCCAGAGGAATGGGCCATGGACAACGACGCATCCTTCCCCGCCCCGAGCGAGGGCCTGCTGCTGACGCACTTCCTGACCGTCAGCGATGTAGCACGCTCACGGAGGTTCTACAGCGAGGTACTCGGTGGAACCGTCGTGCTGGACGAAAATCCCTGCACCATCAAACTGGCCAACAGCTGGATCATCATGAACCCCGGCGGCGGACCGACCCCCGACAAGCCACAGGTGACGCTCCGCCCGCCGAGCGACCCGAACTCGGTCTCCAGCTTCATGAACATCCGCGTGGCCGACATCGAGGCCTGCTACACCGACTGGAGCGCCAAGGGGGCAGAGTTCCTGACCCCACCCATCGACAGACGCGCCGAACTGCGCTGCTACATGCGCGATCCCGATGGTTACCTGATCGAGGTCGGGCAGGCCACGGGGATACTGGAGGGCATCTTCGCGCGCAGGGACAACGACCCTCAGGAGCGGGAGAGCTGACCCTGTTCACCGTACGGAGTCCGGCGGCCCAGGCCCCAGGTCGACGGCGGGGTCGACCTGCGGGTGACTGCGGGTGACCGCAACCGCTCCGCTGTCACTTGGCCTGCAGATGGCCGGACAGGCGCGAGAGCAGTAGGACGCATACTGTGAGCTCTTCACGCTCCATCGGTGTCAGGGCCTCCTGGATGGCGCTGACCAGCCAGGCCGCTCGCCTCTGCCGCTCCTCCTGCAGTCTGGCGTGCCCGGCGGGAGTGAGGCGGCAGCAGGAGCTTGCGGTCGTCGATGGGACGGGCCTCGGTATGGACGAGACCCTGGCTCAGCAGTTCCTTGACGGACTTGGCCGCCGACTGGTGGGTGGCCCTTCGCTGCCGCGCGATGTCCGCTGTGGTCTTCGTGGTCTGCGTGGTCTGCGGGCTTGGGGTCCAGGTAGCCGATCACCGCCGCCTCCCCGGGGGGCATCGTATCCGCTGCCCGCACGGTGCGGACCAGCTGCCCGATGGCCAGTCGAAGATCCTTGGCCAGGTCCAGGTTGCTGGAAGAGACGCTGCGCAGGGCGGCGGCGGCCAACCCCACACTGCGGATCTGGACCAGCGGAGCCGTCGCCAAGCAGCTGGACGGCCTCGGTGATCGGGTCCGCGCCGTCGTCGGTGAAGGTGAGGCGTTGAGCGCTGTCGGTTTCGACGTGAAGGTGTACGGGACCTGGCACGCCGTGATCCACGGCCGCACTGGCGTGGAAGCCGGAGGTCCGCCGCGCGGCGACTCTCTGAACGGGTGCGGCACTGAGCGAAGAGGGCACGCAGACCCTCGAGGAGGGCGCCGAGATCATCGCCCGGATGGCGCAGGTGAGCCCCGACGGCCCCACCAGAGGCTACTTCGACGTCGCAGGCCCCCGCCCCTGGTAAGGAAGGGAATGACCAGGTGGAAGGCCCCGATATGGTCGGCCCGCGTGCGCGCGGGCCGACCATGGCGTTTCTCATGAGCGGCGGTCCCTCCCGGAGACGGCCGCCCGCGGTTTGGGCATGTCCGCGGTGGCGCAAAGCCGGTCGACAACATCGGGCAGCTGGGGCTGTTTCTCAGGGGTGACGAGGTATCCGTGCATGGCGTACAGCGCCATACGGTCGGAGCACCAGTACTGCGCGGCCAGCAGCCCCGCGGCGATGACGACCACCACGACAAGGGACTTGAGCAGCGCGATCAGCGCACCGCCATCACCCCGGTATCAGGCCCTCATCGGACAGCAGTTCCCGCACCTGACCGAGGCTGGTGTCCTGATCGGGCAGCACGAGGTCGGACGGCGTGATCGTCTCGTCCGGCAGCGGTGTGCCAAGGCTGCGCACCGCCTCCAGCAGGGCCGACAACGCGGTGGTGAACGCCGCCTCGTCGCCTGCGTCGGCGGCCCGCTGCAGGGTGGAGTCCAGCTCGTTGAGGCGGTCGAGGTGCTCTTCGGCGATCTCGTACTGGCCCTCGCCGAGAATCCTCATGATCATGGTGGCGCCTCCTGGTCCGGCGGTTCCTGCTCGGTCCTGCCGCCTTCCACGGCGCGCGGGGCGGCGGACGGCGGGAGCTGCGCCTTCATCCGGGCCAGTTCCGCCTCCACGCCCTGGTCCGCGGTGGCGGATTCGAGTTCGGCCTGGATGTCGTCCCGGCCGCCCGGGAGGGTGGCGTCCTCCAGCGCGCCGGAGGCGAGCAGCTCGTCCAGCGCACCGGCGCGGGCCTGCATCTGCTCGGTCTTGTCCTGGGCGCGCTGCATCGCCATGCCCACATCGCCCATCTCCTCACCGATGCCGGTGACGGCCTCGGTGATGCGCGTCTGGGCCTCGGCCGCGGTGTAAGTGGCCTTGATCGTCTCCTTGCGGGTCCGGAACGAGTCCACCTTCGCCTGCAGGCGCTGCGAGGCCAGGGTGAGCTTCTCCTCCTGCTCCTGCAGGGACGCCTGCTGACCCTGCAGATCGGTGATCTGCGAGGCCACGGCTGTACGACGGGTGAGCGCCTCACGGGCCAGGTCCTCACGCCCCGCGGCCAGCGCCTGCTGCGCCTGGTCCTGCAGCTTGCCCTCGGATTGTTGGAGCTGGTTCACCTGCAGCTCGACGCGCTTGCGGCTGGTCGCCACGTCGGCCACACCGCGCCGTACCTTCTGCAGCATCTCCAGCTGCTGTTCATAGGAGTAGTCCAGGACTTCACGCGGATCCTCGGCCCGGTCCAGGGCCTTGTTCGCCTTGACCTGAAACAGGGCGGCGATGCGGTGAGCGATACCGGCCATGGCGCCCGCCTTCCTCTCGGCTTCCGCGTCACGCGGGAGGGCTCAGCCGGGCAATACCACGCACGGTGCGCCGCACCGGCCCTGCCGCAGGCCAGAAGCCTCGGCCATGCTTCTTCCATTGTCGGCCCGCACTCTCGGCTCGGCAGGTCGACCCGGCGCCCACGTCCGGTCACCTCCGCCTCTGCCGTCGTCAGCCTGACTGCGGGGAGTGCTGCATGATGTCCAGTGCGGCACCGGCCTGGTCCGCCAGGGTCACCGCGACGAGGGAAGATGGTCCACGTCGAGCGCGGGGCTCTCCGTCCCGAGCTGGTCCTGTGGTCCCAGCGTGGACACCAACCGCACGGTGACCAGCCTGATCGCTCAGCAGCACGGCATGATGGTCGAGTACGCCACCGTCCTGTGGCTCGGCGCCGCCGAGGACGAGCAGGTCCTGCGGCGTTCACGGGATGGGGGAGAGGGTCGGTGACAAGGACCGAAGCGGGCTGACCATCGTCGGACATCAGCCCGCGCGGCGCTCCGCGAGCTTGAGCTGAGTCACGTACCGGACGGCAGCCCCCGCCATGCCTGTGCCAGCCGCTCGGCCATCGCGTGCTGGTCCCACAGCTGTGCCGGATGGTCGGGCATGGCCGCGTCGTACAGCTCCAGGCGGCCCGTGGGTTCAGGGAAACCGAAGGTCCTTCAGCGCGAACCCAGGGGTCCACCGGTATGCGTCAGGCCGATGCATCCGTGGGTTCGGGTGAAACACGAGGATGCTGAGCGAGCCGAAGGGCTTCGGCGGTGACGTCGGTCTGGACGTCGTCGGGTCATGACGGCCGCCCGCCGAACTGCCAGTTGTACACCTCTATGTCGGCGTACCGGTCCGGGGTCAGGGTGGCGCGTGCCGTGTCCGGGTCCGGTGCCCGGACCAACGCCGCCGTGCCCAGCGTCCGCATAGGCGGGCAGCACCCAGTCGGCCGGGCGCGCCCAGCTCACGCCGAGCGCCGGTGCGGCACGTACGGGCCCTGCTGCCGCCCGCCCGTGCTCGGCCTGCTCGGCCACCGCGCCTGGCGCTCTCTCCCCCCGCCGCGCCGGCCACCCACCAGCCGCCGGCCAGACAAACGGACTCCACCGCCCCGGCGCAGGTGTCCGCATGACCGCCGCGATACCCTCCCACGCCATGGTCTTTTTCAAGCAGTTCATCCGAGCCGCCCGGACCACCGGCGCCATCGCCCCCAGCAGCCCGGCCCTGTCCCGCGCCCTGATCCGCCATGTCCACCCCGGCGGTCCCGACCAGCCCCGCGCCGTCCTGGAAGTCGGCCCGGGCACCGGAGCCGTCACCCGCCACCTCGCCCAGCGACTCGGCCCCCACGACACCCTCGAACTCGTCGAAGCCAACGCCCAGTTCGCCGACCACCTGTCCACCGCCCTCCGCCACGACCCCCGCTTGGTCGCCCGCGCGTCCCGCACCCGGCTGCACCACGTCCTCGTCCAGGACCACCACCTGGGGCGCTACGACACCATCGTGTGTGGCCTGCCCTTCGCGAACTTCCCGCCCGCCCAGATCCAGGCCGTCTTCCGGCAACTCCTTGCCGCGCTCAACCCCGGCGGCCGGCTCTCCTTCTTCAGCTACGTCGGCGGCACCACGCTGCAAAGACTCGACCGCCGCCAGTCCGCCTCCCGCCAGGCGCTGCGCACGGCGATCGACCCGCACCTGATACGCGGCGAACTTATCCTCTCCAACCTGCCGCCCGCCTACGTCCACCACCTGGCAGCCCCCGCACCGGCAGAGGGGCGGTGCGGGGCGGCGCGCCCCACCCCGCCGGACAACAAACTGTGATCGACAACCTGCTCGGGCAAGAGGGCGCGGGCGTCAGGTCGGTGCGGCGAGCTCGACCAGCCGCTGGTGGGCGCGGGTGACCAGGTCGGCCAAGGGCGCAGTGTATTTGATGTGCAACGGGATTCGGCGGCTGTGCCGGGCGAGGGTGGCCGGGATCGTGAAGACTCGGTCCTTGGCGTACAGGTCCGGCACCGCCGCCGGGAGGGTGAACCCGATCGAGTAGGAGACACCCCGCCGGTGCAGCCAGGCCAGGAACTGTTTGGTGCCGCGGCCACCATCGGTGCGCCGACACGACGATGGTTCCTTCGGGTGTTCTCAGCCGCGCCTGCGGGCGACTCGGTCACCGCAGCAGGGAGGCGCCGTCCGTCGGCCTCACTGATGACGTGTAACCCTGCACAGCTCAGCGGCAGAACGCCCTCCGCCTCGATGCCGAGCGGCGGAGTGGCGGAGTGGCGGGGCGGTGGGGCGGTGGGGCAGTGGGGTTGCGGAAGGACAGGTGCAGTTCTTCCGCCCGGTCCCGGCCGGCCTCGCGGGTACGGGCCTGCGGCCGCGGGCTGTGGCGGCGCGGGAGCGCCAGATCCCCGGGAGGACGAGGGTCCCCGCGGACGGTGTGGCAAATGCAGCGGTGGACAGACAGGCTGAGCCAGGCCCTCGGGAACCCAGGCCTGCGCCGAAGGGCCGCTCACGTGGGCCCCGCGCGTACGGCCCGCAGGCGCCGATGTTCATCTTCACACGGACGCACACGTCGGGCACGGGCACGGGAAGGCCAGTCACGGGCGCCACTGCAGGGGCACCCGCGACGGGCCGGCCAGCGCTTGGACGCGGGGCCCGTACGGCTACCGCCTCGATGCGGCTGAGGGGTCTGATCCCGGAGTGTCCGGGGCAGGCGAGTTCGGCGGGATCCCGCGGGCAGGGCGGGGTACGGCGCGGCAAGGAGTACGAGGACCACTTGCGGGACGCGCTGGGAGCCGCAGATGCTTCAGAGAAGGGGAACGCGAGCGAGTTCGTGTGGCCTGGAAAACTATGCACGGCGGGTAATCCGGAGGAGGCAGGCTAGATGTCCCGCACGGTAGACATTGACTTCACGTTCCAGGAACCGGTTTCCGCAGCCCTAGTCGTGCGCGCCCTGTCGGAATCCGGCTGGTCGCCCGCTGAGCCACGCGGCATCTCATACGCCGTACCGGACACGCATGGCGACCTGGAATGGTCAAGTGCTCCTCCTGAGTCGCTGGGGCTCGTCCTCAACGTCCTTGACGCCCCAGAGCACGATCGGCAAAATGTCGGGATTTCTATGTATCACCTGGAGGGTGAAACGGGGGGCCTTCTCGTGCTTTACTCCGAGAGACGGCAGGCCTCCTTCACCCCTTCGATCAACAGGCGATCGCATTCCGTGGCAGCGGAGATGACCGATTTGG
Organism: Streptomyces sp. NPDC005393; assembly: GCF_040606675.1. Lineage (NCBI taxonomy): Bacteria > Bacillati > Actinomycetota > Actinomycetes > Kitasatosporales > Streptomycetaceae > Streptomyces > Streptomyces sp. NPDC005393. Next base: position 7,152 of record NZ_JBEXFG010000079.1, read on the forward strand.
CTTGGTACCTGGAACGAATGGTGGCGCCACTGTTCCAGATTGGCCTACTGGGATACGCAGCTCAAGACAGGGCCGACTAGGGCCGTACGAAAGCCCAGCTCACAGCCCGAAAGGTCGCGGGGCGGAGGCAACAGCGGCAGATGATTGCCTACGGCTACCTGGCGAATGATGAAACCACGGTTCCGCCTCCTACGTGAGTACTGCGGCGAGCTCCTGAAGGTCCAGTGCCGTATACGTCGGAGCGAGCATCACCCGCGGATAGGCGGCCGCACCCCGCCGCAGCCAGGCGCCACCCAACCCCGCGCGCTGCGCGCCGTCGATGTCCCACGGGTGCACGGCCACCAGCAGGGCGTGGTCCGGCCGTACCCCGGTCTGCTGGACGGCGTACCGGTAGGCGGCCGGAGCAGGCTTCCAACACCGCGGCCCGCTCACGTCCAGCAGGGCCTCGAAGCAGTCCACCAGACCAGCATGGGCCAGCAGTTGCCTGGTGAGCGCGGCACTGCCGTTCGTCATGGTCACCAGCCGAAAGCCCGCCCGTCGCAGGGCCCGTACGCCATCGGGGACATCCGGGTGCACCTCTAGCTCGGAGAACCCGTCCAGCACATGGCGAGCGGCTTCCTCGATGTCCCCGGACCAGCCCTCGATGCCGGGCAGCAGCGCCCGGATCCCCTCCCGGGCGACGGCCGAGAACTCCGCGTAGCCGCCTGCGGCGGTGAGTGCGAAGCCGTCGCGCAGTACACCGGCGAACCAGACGGGCAGCAGATGCTCAGGAGCGCCGACCTCTTCAAAGCGGGCCGCCAGCGGATCCATGTCGCTGAGCGTCTCATTGACGTCGAAAACAAGCACCTGCGGGCTCACGGTCGGCACGTGCTCCTCCTTTGGCGTGCGGGGCATGACGTACGCGCACCGGATATCGGGCTCCGCAGGCGCGCAAGGCCGTATGTGGCCACATCCCATCACGAGCCACCTCCGAAATCTCCCTCCGCACACCGATGCGCTTGGGACACATAGGCAGAGCACGTCGCCTCAGAAACCGGATCCCTCCGCATGACTGGCCCGAGCGCTTCCGCCGGTCGGCCCCGCGCCCGGTGCGTAATCCGGTATGGCCCATACGTATCCGCTACGACACACACGAGCGGATGGTCAGCACCTGGCACGAGGCCCCGGGCAAGAGCCGCGATGACACCACACCGCGCTCCCACCCAGCAGCGCCAGGATCAGCGCCACGACGCCACCGGCCACCGCCGCCCGGCGGTTTCGCGGCCGGACGCCCAATGGCGGAGCCGGAGGACCGGAGCAGGGCAGATACGGCGGCGGACCGGCGAGGGTGGCGTCGTCATGATTCCAACCTTCCGGCCGCGCCCCGCCCGGTCCTGAGTGGCAACCGCACCGGCCAGGCACACAGCTGGGACAGCCTCGCGTTCGCCCACCGCGGCCTTGGCAACCACCACGAGGCGGTCCACGCCTATCAGCAGGCTCTCAGCCACTTCCGCGCATTGGGAGACCGATACAACCAAGCCGCCACGCTCATCGGCCTGGGCGACGGCCACCACGAAGCCGGCGACCACACCGCCGCCCGCGACGGCGAGGTTGAAGACCGTGACGAGCATCGACTGCGCGGCGTCCGCCCCGTCGCCCGCGGCGTCGGCGATCGCCGTCTGCAGCAGGGTGGGCGCGCCGCCGAAGGTCAGACCCCAGGTGACGACGCCGACGGTCACCGCGACCGGCGAGTTGTGGCCGATCCCGAGCACCAGGACGGCGGCGAAGCCCGCGACGCCGACGAGCGTGAGCACGCGGAGATTGCGGTCGACATGATCGGAGCCAGATCAGGAGCGGGCGACTCAGGCACGCTCGGCGGCGAACGGTCCGCCGGCGCGGAAGGCCAGCTCGGCGAAGCGTTCGCCGATGCGGCGGTGTGTGGCGGCGTCCGGGTGGAGCTGGTCGGGCAGCGGCAGCTCGGCGAAGTCCGCCTCGCCGTAGAGGTCGCGGCCGTCGAGGTAGTGCAGATGGGGGTCGTCGGCCGCCCTCTGCTTCACGATGTGGGAGAGCTCCTCCCGGATGACGTTGAGCGTCAGCTTCCCGGCGGCGCGCTCCGCGGGGTCGCCCGCGGCCCGGAACTGCAGCTTCCCAGTGCTGAGGTTGCTGAAGTCCGGGGCGCTGGGGCCGGGGGTGTCCTCGTGGATGGGGCACAGAATGGCCGAGACAACCAGCAGCGGCGTGGTGGGGTGCCCCTCGCGGATGGTGTCCAGGAAGCCGTGCACCGCCGGGGTGAAGGCACGCAGGCGCATCAGGTCGGTGTTGACCAGGTTGAGGCCGATCTTGACGCTGATCAGGTCCGCGGGGGTGTCGCGCAGGGCGCGGGCGGTGAACGCATCGAGCAGGGCACTGCCGCCCAGGCCCAGGTTGATCAGTTCCACGCAGCCGAGGGAGGCGGCCAGCGCGGGCCAGGTCGTGCTGGGGCTGGCGGCGTCGGAGCCGTGGCTGACGGAACTGCCATGGTGCAGCCACACCTTGCGGCCCCCATCCGTTACGGGCTCGACGGGGGCGTCGGTGCGCAGAGCGACCAGCTGGGTGATCTCGTTGTGCGGCAGCCAGATCTCAACGTCCTTCACACGGTCGGGCAGACCGGGGAACCGGACGGTGCCGACCGGGCCGGGCCGGGTCTCGGCGGAGCCGGTGGTCATGTCCACGCACAGGACGGTGCCGCCGGGCGCGGTCGCCCGGCCGGCCAGGCGGCCGTCGACGAGCAGGTCGTACACGCCGTCGGGACGGGGCGGGGCGCCCTGGTAGACCATCTTGGTCGGGAGCGTGTCCAGCTCGACGGCGGTGGCCCGGGTACGGAAGACCAGCCGCACGCCGGAGGGCTGGGCCTCCGCCATGGCCAGCTGACCGTCGGCGCACTGCGCGCGGGCCCGGGCCGGCAGCCGGTGCGGCAGCACCCCGTGCTCGGTGCGCTCCAGGTCGAGCGCGCCGCGCAGGAGGTCCGCGGTGATGGGTGTGGTGATCCAGTCCTTCGGCCGGGGCGCGGTGGAGGAGCCGGGGACGTCGTCGTGCTGGTGGTTCATGATCTCATCCTGTCAATCGGATTCCTGATCCGCACATGAATTTCCGGCCCACTGCCCTCGCGTCTGACGGCCGACGGTCGCCGTCCGCCAGGCGATCAACGGGACCATCCACCAGCTCAACCACCTGCCGATGCCACTTCCAGCACGGTCGGTTGACCGGGGGATTGGCCACGTCCAGCCGCTGTGGCCAGGGCGGAAAAGGTGGGAAGCGCGTCATTGCTGCCATGTGTGCACGCTGCCAGGCCGGGCGGCATGAGGTCTCGAAGTGTGATCATCGTGCTGCATGAGGGCGTGCGGAGTCTGGACGTGACGGGTCCGCTGGAGGTCTTCACCGGGGCGGTTGCCGCCGGGGGGCAGCCGGGCGTGTACCAGGTCATGACCGCTGGGCCCGGTGACAGGCCGGTGCGGACATGCAGTGGGCTGCGGCTGCTGCCCGACGACGACCTCAACCACGTCGAGCCGGCGCACACGCTTGTGGTACTGGCGGCGCGGGTACGGCCGACCCGATCCGGCACCGGTACGCCGCACCGGTGAACTGGCGGCCGGAGCCGAGCGTGTGGTGCCGGTGTGCACCGGGGCCTTCCTGCTCGCCGAGGCCGGTCTGCTGGCCGGACGCCGCGCGACCACGCACCGGGCATACTGCGATTCGCTCGCGCGGCGTTACCCGGACACCGACGTCAGGTGTTCCAGCAGCAGGTGCCGATGCCCTGGCCGTGGTGGCCCTCGGCGACGGCCAGGGCGATGTCGGCGGAGGTGTGTTCGCCGGGGGCGGTGGGGAGAGCGGTGTACTCGGCCACGCCGACCACGCGCCTGTGCGCCACCGCGACAAGCGCCTGATAGCCGCGGTGTCCGGGTGCGCAGATACGTACCGCCGCCGCGCGGGCGTAGCGCGGATCGACCGCGAAGAACCGCAGTCGCAGGTCCTCCGGCGACATCTCCTCGTGCATGCGCAGGACGTCGTCCCAGTCCTCCGGCCGCGCGGCGCGTATCTCGACGGTAGTGACGTCGGCGAGCAGTGCGTGCCCGGTGTCGGGGCGGTGCGCCGTGTCCGTCATCCGTGGCGCCTTCCGCTTCCGTCTCCGCGCGGACCGTCCGCCGAGCCCGATTGGCTGTCCGGTGCCGGCAGCGCGGCGGCGTGGTCGGGCACGTAGGTCTGCAGCCGCCGCGGCGGCCGCTGGTACCCGGTGGGCTCGGGGCGGGGTGGCAGCCGGAGGTCCGGCAGCCGCACGTCGCCGTACGGAACCGTCGACAACAGGTGCGCGATCATGTTGATACGGGCCGCGCGCTTGTCGTCGCTCTCGACGACGTACCAGGGGGCCTCGGGGATGTCGGTGCGTGTGAACATCTCGTCCTTGGCCCGGGAGTACTCCTCCCAGTGCGTGATGGCTTCCAGATCCATCGCCGAGATCTTCCACCGCCGCGTGGGGTCGCTCAGTCTCTTGCGGAACCGCTGCTCCTGGACGGCGTCGCTCACCGAGAACCAGTACTTGCGCAGCAGGATCCCGTCCTCGACCAGCATGCGCTCGAAGACCGGGCACTGGCGCAGGAAGCGCTGGTGCTCCTGCGGGGTGCAAAAGCCCATCACGCGCTCGACTCCGGCCCGGTTGTACCAGCTGCGGTCGAAGAGCACGATCTCACCCGCCGCGGGCAGCTGCTCGACATAGCGCTGGAAGTACCACTGGGTGCGTTCGCGCTCGGTCGGCACCGGAAGGGCGACGATCCGCGCGACACGCGGGTTGAGGCGCTCGGTGACCCGCTTGATCGTGCCGCCTTTGCCGGCCGCGTCCCGCCCCTCGAAGAGCACCACCAGCCGCTCACCCTCGGCCCGTACCCACTCCTGGAGCTTCACCAGCTCGATCTGCAGACGGCGCAGCTCCTTCTCGTACCGGGCCCGGGGCAGACGGCCGCCGGGCCTGCCCTGGTCCCGCGGCGTGCTGTGCGGCATCCGCTTCCTTCCTTCTGCGGGAGACCGCGTGGCGTCAGTCGTGGGGCACGACAGCGACGGCGCACGCGGCATGGTGGAGCAGGGCGTGCGCCACATGGCCGAGGCGCGCGCCGACGGCGGGGCGGTGGGTACGACGGCCGACGACCACGAGCCCGGCCCGCGCGGCCGCCGTCAACGGCACTTCCGCGGCGTTGCCGAGCTCGACGTGCTCGGTCACCGGCACATCGGGGTACAGGATCTGCTGTGCCCACTGCTTCCGGAGCTCGGGTGCCTGGGCGGTACGGGCCGTCTGCGGAGGCAGCATCCAGGCATACATCACATGCAGCGGCCGCGCCTCCCGCGCGGCCCGGTCGGCGGCGGCCAGGCTCTCGGGCGATCCGTCCAGACCTGCGGTGATGGGGCGTGTCATGGGGGACCTCCCTGTTTCGGGCCGCAGCTGCTGCCGCCTCCCCCGTTCGAGTCTCGTGGAGGCAGTCGCGACGACCCAGAGGCCGACGGTCCTCCGTCGCGGCCATTCGGCCCTGCCCAGCGAGGGCCGTCGCACGGGCGCCTGGCGTGACCCGAGAGCCGAGTCACCGACGGCGGCGGCCACCGGCATGCGGGGATCGACGCCGTACCCGGGGCCGGCCGGTCCGGACGGCTCACGCCTCCCGGTCGCGCAACCCGTTCGGTTGTGGCGGGAGCGTCGGTTGCCATGCGACTCGGGCCGGCCGCAGTCGGTGAGGCCGGCCGCAGTCGGTGAGGTTCGGGGTGACGTTGCGGTGCCGTGTCCTCGTGAATCGTCCCGAGGCCATGCGGTCTCCTTTCAGCGTCCACCCCGCTGTGTTCACTCGTGGGGAACCACAGCGACCGGGCACGGGGCGTGGTGCACGGCCGCTTGCGCCACGGGGCCGAGGCGGGGTGCCAGAGCGGATGTGTGCTTCCGTCGGCCGATCATCAACAGGCCGCTGCCGTCGGCCGCCCGCACGACGGCTTGGGCCGGGCTCTCGAGCCGGATCTCGTCGATGACGCGCACGCGAGGAAACTTCTCCCGCCACGGCTGCAGCACCTTGTCCAGTTCCTGGCGCGCGCTCTCGGCGATGTCCCGGGCGAGCCCTGGCTCCACACCAAATGGCCCGTACGCCTGGACCGGCAAGCCTTTGCCGTGGACGGCGAGCAGCGGCACGCCGCGGGTGAAAGCGGTGACGTAGGCGAATTCGAGGAGGTTGTCCTGGCGACCGTGCAGGCTCAATCCGACCACCACAGGCCGCTGACGGGCATCGGACGCCCGTTCCTCCGCCTCTCCCCCGCCCGCGCGCACCAGGGCCACGGGCCGCTCGGCGCGGGCGACGACGTAGAGACTGGTGTCGCCGAAGAAGAAGCTCGCCACCCGCTCCAGCCCCCGTGAGCCGAGCACCAGCATCCGGGATCGCCCTGCCGCGTCGAGCAAGGCCCTCTCGGCCTCTTCCGCGACCAGTTCCGCTTCGATGCGCAGATCCGGGTGGCATCGCCTGAGCTCCGCGGCCGCGTCGTGCACGATCCGCTTCGCCCAGTAGTTCTGGTCGTCCGTCCCTGGGCCGTCGGCCGCCTGCGGGGACAGCAGAATCCAGGCGTGCAGCAGCCGCAGCCCGAGCTCGCGCCGCTCCGCCTCGTCGGCAGCCCAGTGAGCGGCGGCAAGGCTCTCGGCCGAGCCGTCGAGGCCCACGGTGACGACTTGTTCCATGGCGTTGCTCCGTCTCGTGAGAGGCCCTCGGTCCGATGCCCTCGGTCTGAGGGGTACCCCGACCGGAACGAAAAGCCTCATCCCTCCGGAAATGCCATTTTGGGCTGGACCAGGAACTCACCGCGCACCGCCGTCTGAAAGGCCGACAGGCGGTGGCCAGCCGGAGAGCACCGGGCGATGCCTCGGCCGGTGACCCGCGCCCGCTGTCGCCTGCTCGATGTCATCGGGGTCCGGGGCAGGCGTGGCAGACCCCTTGGTCTCATCGGTCCCGTACGCGATGTGCTCGGAGACCGACACCGGCTGTGACCCCTGTCGGCGGCGCGCTCCGCTGCGGGGAGCGCTGACCGCCCAGCGATGAGGAGTAGTTCACCGGGCCTGGCAGGTTCACGTTGGCCGTGGTATGCCCGTCGGCGCGGCGGGTGCCCCGGGCGGCCTGCACCGGCGCTGCAGCTGACGCCTGACCGTGATGCGGTGACGCGGAACGGCCCGAACTTGAACGACTTACGGGCACTGAACCCCATGGTCCCCCTTGTGGCTTTCCCGCCCCTATGGCGCGAGGAGAACTGGTTTCCATGGTGACGCGGTGGCCTGCAAGTGGTTGATGCATATACGACTTAGGCGCCGGCTCAACCGAGGGCGGTGTCGCGCTCAGGACGCGGGCCGCTTCCTCGCCGCCTTCTTCGCAGGGGCCTTCTTGGCGGTCTTCTTCGCTGCCGTCTTCTTGGCCGCGGCCTTCTTCGCGGGCCGCCGCATCTCGTGCACCTCGGCCTCGCCGGCTGTCTCGCCACGGGATTCGCGAGCGGCGCGCACGCTGTCCTGGAGTGCGGCCATGAGGTCCACGACCTTTCCCTTCGGCTCGGCAGGCGCCTCCTCCATCTCGGGCGGCTCCCGGCCCTCGGCCTTCGCACGGATGAGGGCCTCGAGCGCTTCCCGGTAGTGGTCGCGGTACTGGCTGATGTCGACGCCGCCCATGGTGTCCATCAGCTCCATGGCCTCGTCGACCTCCGCGTCGGACAATTCCACCGCGCGGGGGCCCAACCCCTCCGAGCTGCGGATCTCATCCGGCCAGTGCAACGTCTGGAGGACAATGGCGTCGCCGACGACTCGTAGTGAGCCCAATCTCTCCCTTCCGTGCCAGGCGAATTTCGCGATCGCCACCTTGTCGCTGCGCTTGAGCGCTTCCCGGAGAAGGACGTACGGCTTGCTCGCCACGGCCCCGTCGGCCTGGAGGTAGTAGGGGGCGCCGAACCTGACGGGGTCCAGCCGCTCAGCCTCGACGAATGCCTCGACGGCGATCGCCTTGGCGGTGGGCAGCGGCAACTGCTCGAGGTCGTGGTCGGTGATGGGGACGAGCTGGCCTGGCCCCGCCTCGTAGGCGCGTCCGATTTCCTCCGGGCTGAGCTCTCGGTCTTCGATCTCGCAGATCTTCCGGTTGCGGACGAGGCCGCCGTCGGGGAGGTGGATTCGCCGGAATCTGATGCTGTGGTCTTCGGTCGCGGGCAGCATCTTGATCGGGATGGTGACGAGGCCGAAGCTTACGGCTCCGGACCAGACGGGGCGCGGCATGAGAGACCTCCTCCACCCCCTTGGGGATGTCCAGGCTAGGCGAGGTCAGGTGGACGCGCCCCTGGTCAGGAGACACGCGATATTCGAACTAGAATCGAACGGTGAGTGCGGAGGAGTGGCGTCGCAGGGCCGGGCCCTGGGCTCGTGCCCGAATGCCCGATCACCAGGAACTCGACGTGATCATCACCGGTTGGACCCGCACCCGCGACGGTCGATGGTGGGCCGAATGCGAGGCCGTCCTTCCCGCCCGCCATGAGCACGCCGACGGTGGCACCCAGACCACCGGGGCACCCACTCCCATCAGTGTCGCCGCCGAGGACATCACCCCCATCCCCGGCGAGGACTACTCCATGGTGCCGACCGATGGGGCGATCGCCGGGCGGCAATGGGTTCTCGAGAAGCTCCACCAATACGTGGACAACGTCCCGTCCCGCCGTCTCCACCGCCACGACTGCTGGCAGGCCCGCGAGAGCCACGAGCGGATCACAACGGAAGACGCGGTCGGGCTACTCGGTCGGCGGACCGTGGCCGTCTGCGATATATGCCGCCCGGATCGAGCCCTCCGCCGCTGATCCGCTGCGAAGGGCAAGCCCTTGAGGGGTACCTGGTGGCCATGGCGCCGGAAGCGGGCCACGCGTCCGGCCGTCCGGGGCGCTCAGTCGGTGCGGCGCTGCGGCTGCTGATCCGGGCGGCTCTCCAAGATCCATGACCCGAGCCGCAGCAGCAGGTCAGCGCAGCTGACTTACACAGCCAACTACTGACACTCCGTGGGTTGGATGTCCCCTCCGAGGGGCTACCACCCTGACCCTTGCCCACCCGAAGCACGCGAGTTCGCGGATTCCTGGAGCTGGAAGACCCGGAACCTGCGCGTCACCTCCGTCGGCCAACGCTGGGCCTAGCCGCATTGCGCGAGCATGGCGGGCGGGACCGTGGGCGGGGTGCGTCAATGGATTCCGACAGTCGTCGCATCGTGGACGGTGACGCTGCGGCTGCGAACGACCCGCGGTGACGGCACCGCGACCGTGGCCCTACGCCGACTCGCGCACCACCAGCTCCGGTTCGAAGATCACCGACGTGGGTTCGGTGCGGGTCCCCTCTATCTGCTCCTGAAGAAGCCGGACCATCTCGGCCGCCATTTCCTCCACCGGCTGGCGCACGGTCGTCAGCGGCGGCCGGCAGGCGACGGCCGCGCTCGAGTCGTCGAAGCCAATCACCGCCACATCCTGCGGAACGCGCCGTCCCCGCTCGCGCAGTACCTGACAGACGCCCAGCGCCATGAGGTCGTTTGCCGCGAACACCCCGTCGACGTCAGGGTGTTCGGACAGCAACCCGGCCATGGCCGCCGCCCCGCTTTCGAGGGTGAATCCGCCCTCGGCGACCGGCGCATGCGGGCGGCCGCTCCGCTCCAGCCCCTCCCTGAACCCGGCCAGCCGTTCCCGGCTGGCCGGCAGGTCGAGCGGCCCCGAGACGGTCGCGATCCGGTGGCAGCCGCGCGCCAGCAGATGGTCGGCAGCCATCCGCCCGCCGTCCCGGTGGGCCAGATCGACGAAGGTCGCCGGGCCCGGCAGGGCCGGGCGCGCGAAACAGACGGCGGGCAGTTCCTCGGCCGCGAGCAGCGTCGGCAGCGGGTCCCGGGCGTGCGTCGAGACCACCACTGCGCCGTCCGCCCTGCCGTGCCGCAGATACGCCACGACCTGCTGCCGGGCCGCCTCCGACTCGGCGAACATCAGCACCGGATACATCGAGCGCGGCCGCAGCCGACCCACCACGCCGCTGACGACCCGCCCGAAGAACGGGTCCGCGAACACGCCGGCGACAAAAGCGTCCTGTTCACCGTCGCCGACCTCGCCGGCCCCGGAGACCACCAGCGCGATCGTCTCCGCCCGCCGCGTCACCAGCGACCGCGCGGCCCGGTTCGGCGCATAACCGGTGCGCTCGACGGCGAGCCGGACCACGTCCTGGATGGCGGGATCCACATTGCGTACGCCGTTGATGACCCGGGACACCGTCGCACGGGAGACCCCCGCCACCCGTGCGACGTCCTCCAGCGTGGGCACCCGTCTGCTCATCCAAGCACCCTAGCTCTCCCGCTCACCACGCGCGTAGAGCGCTCCTCCCCGGTCAAAGCCAGGCGTGATGACCTCCGTCGTCGCCGTCGGCGGCAGATCGCCGGCCGAGCGTCCCACCAGCAGCCGCCGGCGGCCCGGTCCGGTGCGCCACCCGGGATCCTCCGGCGGCCAGTGCCGCAGCGCGCGACCGGACACCCGAACCACCGCGGCCACCGCGGTGACCAGTTCGTCCTGGCGTCCGGAGGGTCAGCGAGGTGCGGTCGCGGCCCTCGGACTCGTTGACCGTCCTCGCTGCCTCCTGAGCCATGCGTACGGATCTTCGGTCACCCCGGGCTCATCGGTACACGCCGAACTCGTAGAGCGAGTAGCCCCAGCCAGTGCCGCGCGCGGTGCCGTTGACGCGGACGTACCGGCCGCTGCCGTCGACGTCGAAGTCGTCCACACCGCCGTTGCCGTCGGTCACCTCACGGACGGTCTGCCACTTCTGGCCGTCGTCGGAGGTCTGGATCGTGTACTTCTTCGCATACGACGTCTCCCAGACCAGCTGGATGTGGTGGAACGAGGCGCCGGCACCGAGATCGACCCGGAGCCACTGCGGGTCGCTCCAGTCGCCGGCCCAGCGGGTGTCCATCTTCCCGTCCACGGCGTTGGCCGCGGTGCACGGGCAGTCGTTGCCCGCGGGCTGGTACGAGGAGGCGGTGGCGGGCTTGCCGAGCGCGATGTCGGTACCGCTCACGGGCGGCGGCACCACGCGGATCGAGCGGGTCTCGACCCCGGCGTTGCCCTTGCCGTCGGTGGCCTTGACGTAGATCTTCCACACACCGGGCCGGTCCGGCGCGGTGACAGTGAGCCGTCCCACTCCCCCGTCGGTGACGGGCAGGGACGTGAGCTCCTTGTTCTTGTCGAGGTACATGCTGTTCGCCAGGACCTCGTAGGAGAGGTGATCGCCATCGGGGTCGGTGGCCTTGGCGGTCAGGGTCAGCGCTCGGCCCGCCGGGACCTTGGCGGGGTCGCCGTCGACCGTCAGGTCCGAGATGCCGGGCGGGGTGTTGTCGCCAGAGGTGTCGCGGCCGTACGCCTTCTTCACCGCGTAGTACGAGAGCCGCTTCTGGCCCGCGGGCAGCAGATTGAACCAGATGCCGCCGAAGTCGTACTCGGTGCCGTAGTGGAACATCGTGGCCCCGAGCGCCACGCCCTGGTGTCCGGTGACGCAGCCCCAGGCCCTGGTGTACCCGGCCGCCTTGGCCGTGTCACTGGGCTCCGTGGGAACGCCGTTGGCGTCGTCGGGGACCTCCCACTCGCCGGCCGGTCCGGTCTCGGTGACGATGTACGGCTTGGTGTAGCCACCCTTCTCCCAGTCGGACCTGACGTCGCAGACGGCGTTGTAGGAGTTCACGGCGTACAGGTCGAGGTCGGGTGCGTTCTTCTGGTAGTACGGCCATGCGCCGGTCCACGGTCGGTCGAGGTGACGGGGTGGTTGGGGTCGACCTCGTGGATCTTCTTCGCGATGTCGTTCACCAGGGTGGTGTAGGCGTCGCGCTGCCTCTCCAGCTCGTCGCCGCTGTAGCAGTTCTGCAGGCCGAGGACCGATTCGTTGCCGACATTCCACATCAGGACACCCGGGTTGTCCTTGTAGGTGTTCACCCACTTCGGGAACTCGTCGAGCACCTGGTTCTTGTAGGCGGTGTCGGTGAGGTAGTTGACGCAGCCACCGCTGCCGGGGCCGCCGCCGGGCTGGAGCCAGAAGCCCGCGATCACCTTGATGTGGTGGGCGGCCGCGGCGTCGAACAGCGGTTTGCTGGAGGCGTCGGTGCCCCAGGTGCGGATGGTGTTGACGCCCATGGACTCCAGGTCGGGCATGTGGCGTTCGGCGTCCGCGACGGCGGGGCCCCAGGTCAGCCCCTTGATCTGGTACGGCGAGCCGTCGACGGTCAGCTGCCAGCTGCCCTGTGAGCCGGTCACCTTCACCACACTGCCGGCCGCGTGCGCCTGCTGTGCATGCAGCGCCGGCGCCCCCGCCGCGAGCAGGCCTGCGGTGAGGGACGCGGCGAGGCGCCGGGGGGATGCGTGTGATGTGTGCATGGCTGTCTCTCCTCTGGGGGAAAGGTGGGGGGTTGCGGGGTCACGAGTGGCCCGGGGTCTCGGGGCGGGTGGACACAGCGACGGGAGAGCGCTCTCCAGGATGGGCGGGAGGAGCCCCGCCCATCCCCCGCGAAGATGGCTCAGGGCAGTTCGTAGTTCTCGTCGAGCGCCGCGCCGGCCTCGGGGTGGGTCTGGTCGTAGCCGCGCGCGTCACACTGCAGTCCGCCGACGACACAGTGGTCCACCAGCGCCTTCAGCGTCGGTTCGTCCCACGCGTTGAAGAAGTCGTAGTGGAAGGAGTAGCTCGGGCCGCTCGCCAGCCTGACCCGCGAGAGGTCGCCGTTGACGGGGAAGGCCATCTTGAACTCGATCATCGGCAGGGCGACCGGGTGGTCCGCCGGGCAGATGTTGTCGTTGGTTCCGGGCCTGACGACCGGATACGCCATGTGGCTCTGGTGGTCGGGCGTGTCCAGATACTTTCCGTCCCAGCAACTGGGCGCCTGGAAGCGGATATTGAGCTGGACGTCCGGGGAGGTGGGGCAGTCCTTGGGGAAGTCGACGTTGAAGTAGCTGTTGCCGCACTCCCACCGTTCCTAATCAGTGAGCAGGAGTGAGTCTTGGACCCACTGCCAGGCACTGCGCGCATCCCGAACGGTTTTGGATGCACTGGTTGCCCGCGTT
>NZ_JBEXFG010000080.1:0-19168 GCF_040606675.1 Streptomyces sp. NPDC005393
GGGGGTGGTGCTAGCCATGCCGGGGTGTACTCCTGTCTCGCCCATCCAGGCTAACCCGATAAAACGGGTGCCTCAGCCGAGGCTGTCAGAGAGGGGTTTCTGCTCAGCGGCGAGGAGACTAGCCTCGATCGCGGAGACCTCGCCGAGCCGGCCCTGTTCCTTGGCCTCCTGGACGAAGATCCTCCACGGCCGCCAACTCAGAGTTGATCTAGAAAGCGATGCTTTCTTTTGTCTCACCGTAAATACTGTTGCACACTGCCATCACGCTCGGGGGAAATATGACCGTCACCAAGCTTCTGAGACCCGCCCTCGCCGCCACACTCCTGGCCTCAGTTGCCGCCTGCGGCGCGTCGTCCGTGCCTGATGTCTCGGCGAACACCCCGCCAAGCTCGGGGCCTGCCGAGATGCGTCGTCCGGCAGACCGTGCGCCTGTCGCCGCCACCGTGCCCGACGTCATCGGCGGCAACGCCGGGCGCGCGTACGAGCAAATGAGCTCCGAACTCGACATGACATTCAAGGACGCGAGCGGACAAGGCCGTCCAGTGGACGACCCGGCTGCGTGGAAGATCTGCAACTCCCAGCCGGGCCCGAACCAGCAGATCACCAAATTCCCGGTGATCTTCAACGTGATGAAGACTACGGAGAGTTGCTAGGACGCGGCGCCGAAGTGACTGGTCCGAGGACGCCAACGGCCCACCATGGCCTTCCATCCAGCGCAACGCGGGAATGATGGGATGTGCGACGACAGAAGCCCACGGCACTTGAATCAGTCAGCCCAGTGGGCTTCTCTACTCGTGCTGGTCGACCGGAGGGACTGGCAGTAGACCGGCAACTTTCCACCGTGCATGTTAGGGGAGGTTGTAGGTGACCACGGCGCGGGCGGGGACTCGGAAGTAGTCGTTGACCGTAGGAGAGCGCTCGACCATGACGCTGACGGTGGACCCGGTGGCGCTGGTGGATTCGTAGATCCAGACGGGACCCCGCAGGGAAGAGCCGCACAAACCATCCGGAAGATCGATCTCATCGTCGGCGACCCCTTTGGCGCCGTACTTCTCATCGAACAGGGGCTCGCCTTCCGGGAGGAGGCCCGCACGGTGAAGGTAGTCCGGTATCTGGTTGCTCACGAAGGTGACCTCAGCGCTGCCGTTCCGGGTGAAGTAGTGGACGTCGGAAGCACCGGCGGGTATCGATGCACCCCCGGCGCGGATCACCTCTGGCAACTGCACGCCGCTTCCCTCGCATGCCCGGACGTCGCCGAACGGGTGGAACAGTTCATCCTTGAACAGCCAAACGATCCCTCCGGCCAGCACTGCCAGGACGACGACCACAACCCCCAGCCACGCCAGCATGCGCCACAGCCCAGTCCCTTTGTCAGGCGCACCGCTCACGTTCGCTGGATACGGCGTCCCCTCCCGACTCCTCGCCTCCCCAGTCACCGCATCTGGTCTCCGGACCGGCTCTCCCGGAATCACCATGAAGACTCCCTCGGTGTGCTGTGCATGCGGCACGCGGAGCATATGTCAGTGATCAACATTTTCTTGTCCGCGGTGGTCGATGAGGACCTCAAACGCTCGTGATGTTGCGGTCGATGGTGCTGACGAACTGGTCGGCATACTCCGTAAGGAATGGCTTCAGCTGGGCGTGACGGGTGTTCGGTCCGGCCTTGGCGAGAGAGTTTGCGATCGATCCCCAGTGCCTGCGGTATCGCATGTTGGGTGGCAGGGTGGAAGCAGAGGGGTAAGTGCGCGTTCGCTGCCGTTGACGCGCGACTACGGCCTCTGTACTGGTGAGCTCGCGTATTCAAGTGTACCGAGTTCTCCGTCAAGGGGGGCTCGTTCAATGACCTAACGAGCTCGTGCATGGTTGGCGGTGAGACGTCGAGGTTGTGATCGTTGATCATGGTCGTGTGGTGGGGAATGTGACTCGTGCAGTGATCATCAGCAACCGGCGGATCACCGGCCTGACGGCCAGTGTGATCGCTGAACTCGTCGCCGAGGTCGGCCCGTTGTGGCACGAGCGCCACCAGGCCAGGCTTGCCTCCCGGCCGCGGAAGCGGGCCGTGGGCCGGTACGTACGGGAACATCGTCCCCAGGCGGGAGTACACGAACCGCAGCCAGCGCGACTCGGACGTGTACCCCAGCAGCGCCTGCGCGACGGCGAGGCAGACCAACTCGGAGTTGGTCAGCCGGGGCGGACGGCCCAGCCATCGGATACCTCCGATCTCGTCGTCGATCTTCACGTACAGTGCGGTCAGCAGGGCGTCCAGCAGGGCGTCCAGCTCATTCGTCACAGAACGATCTTGAACGCCCTGTCTGCGGTTCCGGACACCCCGTCAGCATTCGGAATGACTCGTCTAGATCTCGCGTCTGTCTGCCCAGGTCAGACGAGCGTGACTGGCTAAGGGACGTAAGGTCGGTCTCGTCAAGGCAGGTCGTCAACCGAGAACTGGCCGCGAGAGCGTTGAAGCGGGCTCCCAGAAGCAGCCGACCGCCAAGTAGTACTGCGCAGGCCCCACCATCAGCAGTCCGCCGGCGAGGAAGGCGCCTCGCACGACGGCGAGCGGGAGGACCAGTGCCCCGAGTGCCGCGCCGGCCGCGATACCAGCGGGTGAGCAGGAGGCGGAGCGGTGCGGGGTCGGGGCTATGTCAGTGGTGGCGGGCAGACTGTGGTGCATGACTTTGGTGACCGCACATGATTACGCCTGGATACGCTCCTCCCCGCTGTTCCGCAACGCGATAGAGGGCGGATACGGCCTGACCCTGGTACGCGGCGTCGTCCCCGGCGACGTACTGCGTGCGATGGGGGCGGAGCCGCAGGGCACGTGTACGGGGGTGGACACGCTGATCGAGCAGCATCTGCACCAGCGTGGTGCGACGGACTACTGGGACGACTCCTTCATCGCGGGCGCTTTCACGGTGCCGGGTACGGACGGCGACTGGACTCTTGTCCTGCAGTTCGACGGCGGCGTGGGGATGCGGTCGCGCTTCCTGGAGGTCCTGTCGGCGGGCGGGCGGGCCGTGACGCATTCCACCAACGGGGGCGCACCCATCGACCTGTTCCACTGGTACGAGGCCGGGGAGCTTCGGACCACCTTCGAAGGGCCCACCGCCAGGCATGGCAGCACCCCCGACGACCTGGTCCCCGTGATGCGTGAGATCGGTTTCGACCTGACCGAGGACGAGGACAGCACCGGCCCGAGCAGCAACACCAAGGCAGCGGTGCTCGCCCTGACCGAGCGGCTGACCGGCGTACGACTCACGGAGGCCCTCCTCAAGGACGCCGAGTACCACCTGGGGCACGTGCCGGAGGAGCCTGCCGAGGAGTGGACCAAGGTCGTCATCGACATCACCGACGCGCACGGGGAACGGTTCTACAAGGAAGTCACCCGTGAGGAGGTCGAGGCCGCTTCGGCACGCGCCCGGGAGAAGGCCGAGGCGCCGATCGTCATCCGCGGGCCCTCGTCGCCCGCTCCCTGACTCTCACGCTTGCCAAAGCCCCGGGGCGAGGCGCGGCCGGGGCGACCCTATGACCCACTGTTCGAGCCATGGATGGAGGCCGGACTGCACGAGATGACCATCGCGCAGAACGGCGCCGTCGTCCACGACGCTGATGCCCCGAGCCCGAACCCGTAACAGCGGGGCGGCGGCCGGTGGGCCCGCGGGAGCGCGCGGGCCGGGCACGGCAACCGCCGGAGACGTTCGACCAGTGATGTGCCGTCCGAGTCCCTCTCCGTTGGACGCGGGAGGCCGGCCAATCGGGAGTGCGGGGCCCCGCCTTACGTCAGTGCGGACTTCAACGCTGGGACGGCGTCTCCTGAACTGGCGGTAGGGATCTTCCAGCGGAAGGCGTCACCGTTGCCGTCGACGTAAATGAGGGTGCCGCCCTTCTCGGAGTTGGTTATGTCGAAGGCGATGGCGTTTTTGCGGAAGGTGTGGGGCTGGACGGTAGGTCCGCCGTCATGGAAGCCGACGGGAGCAATCCTTGCCGCACCCTTGCTGTTCCCCGCCTTGACGGTGTGCCCGTTGGGAGCCTTCCAGTGGAAGCCTCCTTTTCTGGTTGTTGCCGTCACTGGGGTATTGGACCGGTTCTCGGCGCTGAAGGTGACGACGGCGTAGAGATCGTGCTCCGGGGTGCCTGTGCCGGCCTTGTGGACGTAGACCACGGTGTCGGGGGTGATCCGCATGGCCCCTCTCCCGCCGACGCCGACGGTCTCGGCGCTCTGTCTCAACCTGAGCGCCGTGCGCGGAGGCGGCTCGGGCCTACCTTGGTCCTCGCCATCGGTACAGGCGGTGAGAAGACCAAGACAGCAGACGGTTATGAGGGTGGTTGCTCTGTTGGTGTGGCGCATGATTCCTCTGAGTGGGCGCAGGCGAAGCAGTCAGGGTTCCTTCCAGGCCAGCATGTCAGCTTGATCATCTGGCTAAGGAGCAACGGGGCCAGGCGCTCCCACAGGTCATCAGGCACAAGACCATCTGACACCCGCAAGACTGTGCCACCATGCGGCCCAACTGCCAAGCCCGACAACGGATCTCTTTCTGAGAGGACGTCCCGATTGATTGAGGGATAGTTCATGGGTTATGCCAAGTTGTGGGTGTTTCGCCGGTTGCTCGTTTCGCGAGGTTCGAGATCATCGCGAGTCGGATCATGCTCTCCGAGTGGGCGGGTTTGGCCTCGTAGTCGCGGGCGAGTCGGCGGTGCATCATGATCCAACCGAAACTCCGTTCCACGACCCACCGCCTCGGGACCACCGAGAACCCCTTGACCTGGGTGTTCCTCGGGACGACGTCGACGTCGATGCCGAGAGTGGCGCCGTGTTCGATGGCCTGGGCCTTGTAGCCGGTGTCAACCCAAGCCTTGGTGATCGTGGGGTGGTCGGCGGCGATCTGGGTGAGGAGCTGTTTGCCGGCCTCATTGTCGGAGATGCTGGCGGCGGTCACCATGACCAGGAGTAATAGGCCGAGGGTGTCGACGACGATGCTGCGTTTGCGGCCCACGATCTTCTTGCCGGCATCGGTTCCCTGGGTGTCGGTGCGGACGCTGGGGGCGGTCTTGACGCTTTGGGCGTCGATGACGCAGGCGGTGGGCTCGGCGGTGCGTCCTTCCTGCTCACGGACCATCCGGTGCAGGTGGACGCCGAGTTTCTCGATGGTGCCGTCGGCGGTCCAGTCGCTGAAGTAGCTGAACACGGTGGTGTGTGGCGGGAAGTCGTGCGGAAGGTAGCGCCAGGGGATGCCGGTCCGGTTGAGGAAGAGGATCGCGTCCATCACTTCGCGCAGGTCAGTGACCTTGCCGCCGAGGTTGAGCGAGGTCTTCTGCCGCTCGGTCCGCCAGGCCGTCAAGGTCGGCTCCATCAGCGCCCAGCGGGCATCGGACAGGTCGCTCGGGTACGGCTGGCGCTGCTGCGAGGGGGTCATGGGGATACTCACGCACGGGGCTCTTGGTCGGACATATCGCTCGATCAGGCGAGGCAAAAGCTAACTTCAGGCGCGTATTCGAACCGGACAGGAGCTATCGGTAGAAAACGGGGTAAAGAGCAAGGCCAGGTGTGCCTCGACCGAAGAGACATACCGATCGTTCTCCCTGTACGCGCCGATTCCCGGCAAGCGCCAACTACCGCAAACCGCCACATAGATGACACGAACGTCCTCTAAGCTTGGCGTTTAACGTCGCAGGTCACTCGACCTGCTGAGATCCCCGGGAACCGGCGGCACGTGACGCGGCCGTTCTTCACGCTTCGAGATGTCGAGTAACGAAGCACGAAAGAACGGCCGCTGCCCATGAGTTTCCCCGTCGACGCGCCCGCAGACGAGGCATTGAGGGTGTTGTCCCGCTTTCGGGTCGACTTCTACGACTGCCTGTACCGCCGTGCCGATGCGCTCTTCGAGCTCACCGACGCGGTGTTGTGCGCGGACGGGCCGGTGAAGACCCTGGTCGAGCTCTGCCTGGCGGTCGAGCACCGGCGGGGGCACGGGGCCCTGTATGCCGCGTTGGACCGGGGCTGGCTGGAGCCGACGCGGTTGCGCCGCGCGCTGGCTGGCCTGCCGCTGCCGAGGGCGGCCGACGGGCGCATCGTGCTGGCGGTGGATGTCAGCCACTGGCTCCGCCCGGACGCCCCGACCAGCGACGACCGGCTGTTCTGCCACGTCTACGGGCGCGGAGACCGCAAGACGGATCAGTTCGTGCCGGGCTGGCCGTACTCCTTCGTCGCCGCCCTGGAGACCGGCCGGACCTCCTGGGTCGCATTGCTGGACGCCGTGCGCCTCGGGCCGGCGGACGACGCGACCGCCGTCACCGCTGCCCAACTACGAAACGCCGTCTAGCAGTTGATCCAGGCCCAGCAGTGGCAGGCCGGTGATCCGGAGATCTGGATCGTCATGGACTCCGGCTACGACGTCGCCTACCTCTCCCACGCCCTGGCGGACCTGCCCGTCGTCCTGGTCGGACGCCTGGGCTCAGACCGCGTCATGCTCCGCGACCCCGGCCCCGCCCGCTGCGGGCCGAAGGGCGGACGGCCGCGTCGGCACGGCGGCGTCCTGACCTTCGCCAAGCCCGACAGCTGGCACGAACCCGAGGTCACCACCAGCACGGACACCACCCGCTACGGCAAGGCCGAAGCCAGAGCCTGGGACCGGATGCACCCCCGGCTCACCCACCGCGGCCCCTGGCTGGACCACGCGGAAGAGGAACTGCCCATCCTGCACGGCACGTTGATCCGCCTCCAGGTCGAGCGCCTGCCGGGCGACCGCGACCCGAAGCCGGTCTGGCTGTGGTGCTCGGCCACCGCCGCCACACCGGCGGACGTGGACCGCTGGTGGCAGTCGTTCCTCCGCAGATTCGATCTTGAGCACACCTTCCGGCTCATGAAACAGACTCTCGGCTGGACCGCCCCGAAGGTCCGTCACGCGGACACCGCCGACCTGTGGACCTGGCTCATCATCGCCGCCCACACCCAGCTCCGCCTGGCCCGACCCCTCGCCGAGGACCTACGCCGCCCCTGGGAACGACCGGCCGAGCCCCGCCGCCTCACCCCCGCCCGGGTGCGGCGGGGGTTTCGCAACGTCCGCGCGACCACTGCCCGTCCGGCGGCCGCACCGAAACCGTCCCGGCCAGGGCCGGGACGCCCCGCCAGCTCGAAGAACAAACACCGGGCCAGGCACCACGACGTCGGCAAGACCGTCAAACGCGCCGAGTCACTCAAGGAACACCAAGCCCGCCCACGTTAAACGCCAAGCTAAGAGCCTGTTTTCGATCCGCGACTGGTGCTGAAGCTCCCCTGACGGAGTCGCGCTGGACGGTTGGCATGAGACAGGGTTGGACACATGTCAGATGCTCTCTATGGACTGATGGGTGCGCTCGGGGGCTCGGTCGTCACTGCGGTAGCCGCCTATTGGGGTCCTCTGCATCAGCAGCGTGAAGCGGCCAAACAGGCTCGCTGGGAGGCTGAGTTCCAAAGAGCGGAGGACCGTAGGCTGGCGGAGATGCAGGTCGAAGCCGCTCGTGAGGAGACTCAAGCGGCTCGCGAGGAAGCGCATGCGGCCCGAGGGGAAGTCGCAAAACAGGAGCAAATCGGGCGCCTCGCTGAAATCCGTACGGCACTCCGTGAATGGCAAGAGGTGCTGGACCGAACGGTTCAGGAGATGTGGAACGGTGCCCCTGTTAACCTTGAACGGTTCGATGCTGCCGAGGATAGTGCGAGGATCAGAGCGTCGCGGGCCATCGACGATGTGATGCGTGACGAGTGGTTCATCCCGCAGTCGAAGTATGACCGTCACGATGGAACGGGCAGATATCGCACGTCGGCGAACGGCCAAGTCATGGCTGCAATGCGTGACTATCGTGATCTGATCCGGGAGAGCGTGCTCTCAAACTCTCAGGCCAGCCCGGCACTCTTGCGAGATCTAATGTGGTCTCAGGCCGAGGCTACCGAAATGCGAGGCATGATGAGCCAGGTGATCGAAGCTCGTATGCGGGAGGTCCACACGGGTGAGGACCAGGGGCGGGTAATCTCACGCGAATGGTAATCAGGCTGCCTGCGCGAGCGGGGATCGTGTGCCGCTCGAAAAATCATCGCCGCAGGGTGAACGGGACGCGGTCAGTCCGCTGGGATCATGTCCTCCGTGATCGTGTCCTTGCTGTACAAGGTGACCCGGAAGCTGCTGACTGTTCCATCGGTGCTCCTGCGTCGCGGGACGGCGAAGGACGCGGAACTGCTGGTGCTGCGGCACGAGAACGCGGTCCTGCGCCGCCAGTTAGCCGGACCGGTCCGCTATGAGCCCACCGACCGGTTCTGGTTCGCAGCGCTGTCCGGGCTGATACCCCGGCGCCACTGGCGCGAGATCTTCCCTGTCACCCCCGGCACCTTGCTTGCCTGGCACCGCAGGTTCATCGCCGCGAAGTGGGACTACACCGCGCGCCGACGCACGGGACGACCACCCACCCCGGTAGCGATCAGGACGCTCGTTATGCGGCTGGCCCGGGAGAATCCGCGGTGGGGACACCGACGGATCCAAGGGGAGTTGACCCGACTCGGACACCAAATCGCCGCCTCGACGGTGTGGGAGATCCTCCGCTCGGCCGGCATCGACCCCGCGCCACGTCGCTCAGGCCCCACCTGGCGCTAGTTCCTGACCGCGCAAGCCGAGGGCATCATCGCGGCAGACTTCTTCCACATCGACACCGCCCTGGCAGACGGTTGTACGCGCTGGTGTTCCTCGAGCACGGCACCCGGCGACTGCACATCACCGGGGTCACCGCCCACCCGACACACGACTGGGCGGTGCAGCAAGCGCGGAATCTCACCGCCGACCTGGCAATACGCATCGAATCCCTGCGCTTCTTGCTGCGCGACCGCGATGGCAAGTACGGCGAGGCCTTCGACGCCGTCTTCCAGGCCGAGGAGATGGAGATCCTCAAAAGTGCGCCACAGGCTCCCCGCATGAACGCGCACTGCGAACGCATCATCGGCAGCATCCGACGCGAAGCCCTCGACCACGTCCTCATCATGAACGAGGCCCACGCCCGCCACGTCTTCGCGGCCTACGAACGGCACTACAACGAACACCGACCCCACCAGGCCCGCAACCAGCTACCACCCAACGCTCACAAACAATCCGCCGCGGCGGATGACCTCCACACCCACAGAGTCGAGCGCATCCGGATCCTCGGCGGCCTCATCAACGAGTACAGATACACGGCATGACGTGCAGCGATGACTTTTCGAGCGGCACACCCGGCGACGAGATCCCCAGTCCGCAGCGGCACAGGGCCGCTGTTCACCGGTTGATGACGGTCGACGTCAGCACCACCAGCCGCAGCGTCACCGAGGGCCGACTCGCGCCGCTGGCCGAGTGGATAGCCACGTTCGAGTGGTTCGGCCAGCAGCTCGCAGACCTCAATCGCCAGGGCCGCCTGGAACGAGGGCTGCGAGATCGCCCACCACGGCATCTTCCACTGGAATCGTCTGGGCCTCCCCGCGGAGGACCAGCACGCCTTGTCAACACTCGCGAGAGAGGTAGTCATGGGAACGAGCGACAACGCCGCGTCCACCCGAGCTGAGGGGGCGCCGAGCACTACGGTCAACGGGGTGAACAGTGACACCGTCGAAGCCCTTTCCGCCGACCGCCTGCGCTCCCAGTTGATCGACCATCTGGTCGAGCAGGGATGCGTGCGCACGCCCCGCGTGGAGGAGGCCATGCGGACCGTGCCCCGCCACCTCTTCGTTCCGAACGCCCCACTGGAGAAGGCGTACGGCAACGCCCCCCGTGGACACCAAGTTCGACGAGAGCGGCGCTTCCATCAGCTGCGCCTCCCAGCCCGACATCGTCGGCATGATGCTGGAACAGCTCGACGTCCAGCCCGGCTAAAAGATCCTGGAGCTGGGGGCCGGCACCGGCTTCAACGCCGGCCTCCTCGGCTACCTCGTCGGCGAGACGGGGCACGTCACCACGATCGATGTGGACGAGGACATCGTGGACGGAGCGCGCGGCGGACTGGCCGCCGCCAACATCCACAACGTGGAAGTGATCCTCGGAGACGGAGCCGTGGGCCACGCCCCCAACACGCCGTATGACCGCATCGAAGCCACCGTCGGCGCCCACGGCGTGCCGCACGCCTGGCTCGACCAGCTCGCCCCCGGCGGACGGCTCCTCACCCCGCTGCGCCTGCGCGGCAGCGTCTCCCGCTCGATCGCCTTCGAGAACCAGGACGGAGCCTGGCGCAGCGTCGGCAGCCAGATGAACACGTTCATGCCGCTTCGCCGGGGCATCGCCGACGACCCGCGCGTCTTCGTTCCCCTGGACCCGGACAACACCGTCACCCTCGTCACCAACGGAGACCAGAAGGTCGACGCGGACGCCCTGAGCGACATCTTCCGCCAGCCGCGCACCGAGGTGTGGACGGACGTCACCTTCAGGGGCCCGGAGTCGGCGGAATACCTGGAGCTGTGGCTCACCTGCGCCATGCCGAACGGCCTGAGCCGGATGCCCGCCAGGGCCGAGGCCATCGAGAAGGGCCTGGTCACCGCGCCCTACCCGTCATCGACCGCGGTCTTCGAGGGCGGCACGCTCACCTACCTCACCCGGCGCCCGTACGCGAAGAAGGCCCCCGACGGCGCCACACTGTACGAGTTCGGCGTCATCGGCCACGGCCATGACGCCGAGGCCCTGGCCGGAGACGTCGCGGACCAGATCCGCACCTGGAACCGGGACTTCCGCAGCCGCGAGGTCAAGTTCGAGCTCCAGCCGCTCGACGCGGCGGCGCTCGAACCGAAGCCCGGCCGCTTCGCCTTCGACAACGCGCTGAACCGCATCGTCATCCAATGGCAGTGACATGGACGTCAGCCAGATAGCACGGCGGTTCCCACTCGTAGCCCGCCCGCGTCCGGCCTGCCCACCCCTCGCGGATCGGGTCCGAGAGATCACGGACCTGGCCCGCTCCGCCGAGCACGACGGCAAGGTGACCTCCGCAACCGTCGCGCTGAACAAGGCGGCGCTGATCGCGAGTGACTGCGGCATGCCAGACCTGGCGCGTGCTCTGTGCTGGCGTCACACCGAGGTCTTCCTGCGCGCTCAGCCCCTGAGCGCGCAGGAGGCCCGGTACGCCCTGGAGCCCCTGGTCAACCTGGCCCGTCTGTGCATCCGCGACGGCGACGGCGACGGCGCGTACCACCTGCTCGACTCCTTGAACCGATCGGGGAGATCGAAGACGGAAGCGGACATCGACGGCCGCACCATGTCCTTCCAGCACCTCACGCGGTCGGCGGCCGACCATCAGCAGGTGTGCCAGTGGCTGTGGACCGTCCTCCTCGGCGACGGAACCCGCGCCCTCGTCACAGCCGGACAGTGGGACCGCGCACGGGCCCACAGCGAGCAGCACTGCGGCGTAGGCCAGCGCCTCTTCGACGGGCGTCAAGTGGGAGTGCTCGTCCGCTGCCTCGGCGGGCGGCCCGGCGAGGCATTGGAGTTCCTGAACAAGAGCACCCTGGAGGAGGACTGGGAGCACGCGGTCGCTGGGTGCCTCACCGCGCTCTGCCTCACCACGGCCGGCGAGGACCCCCTCGGCTCTGTCGAGAACACGGTGAGGCACTATCTGGCCCTCGACACGGATCCCGAGCTTGCCGTCTTCCGCACCCGCGTCGGACTGACTGTGCTCGACCTCTCTCCGCATAGCCGCCGAGCCGATGCGTCGCACCGACTCACCCGTGAGGCAACGGCATCCGGGGACGGATACGTCGCGCGGGACGTCCTTGCGCATCCCATCTGCTGCAAGGAGATCAGCCCACACGAGCACCGTACGTTGTCGGTTGCCGTCGCCTCGGCCGGCCTCGGCAAGGAGTATATGCCCGCCCCCCCTGGAGCGGGCTCTGCGGGACGCTACGTCGGTTTCGGCAAGAGTCTGGGAACGCCACTTCACCGGCCGAGCCGATTCAACCGAGCAGATCGGTCGCTGTCATATCGCTGATGTTGTCGGCCACCCTCGACCGGCAGCTGATCCGAATCGGTCGACGTGAACCGTTCTACTGCTTGTTGCTCGCGGTGTCGGCGTTTCAGCCATTCCCGGCCCGGAGCAAGCCGCTCCAAGCCAGACCAGGGATCTGCGCCCGCAAGGCTCCCTCGCCCAGGAGATGGGGGGCGGCCTGGCACGACCGAATGACGTGTGTTCGATATCGCAGCCGGGTCGTTAGATCTCACGACTCCGCCACAGCGACCGTCGTAGGGCAAACGATGACCTCGGCCATTACGCAGGACCAGCCGGCACAACCACCGAAGGGCACCTCGCAGTACGACGAACCGCAGGAGGCCAGTGTTCGAGAAGAGGAATACCTCGATCGCGCCGGGCAGCACGCCGCCTCCCGGCACGCGGTGTGGGTCGGCGCCGCCGCGATCATCACCGACGAGGTCGGCCGCGTCCTGCTCGTTCACCCCACCTACCGCAAGGACAACCGGTGGCTGCTGCCCGGAGGAGTCGTCGAACTTGGCGAACACCCGCACGTCGCCTGCCGGCGTGAAATCACCGATTCACTAGGCAAGTGGGTTGTCGGAATCAAAGTTGTCGAGTTCGGGTCAGTCTATCCGGCACCCCGGCGACTCGCGGGGGACCCTTGAACTCTGTCTACCTCTGCTAAGCCGGTGGACGACGGCCACCCCTGGCGCTACGCGTCCTCGATGATCGCGCGCTGTAAGTCTTGATCGTTGACCTGTCTGTGCAGGTCAGGAGTGGCGCAGGCGTGGGGACGGCCACCGCGATCGTGGTCGTTTGTGAAGACACGCAAGATGTGCTGGCCGCGGAGGCCGCGATAGCCCAACGGGAGTGGACGGCGGCGCTCGGGGGGGGTGATGGCGCAGGTCGCGGACTGCTTCCCGCGGCCGACTCGCGGCTGCTGGCGCGGGAGGCGGTGAAGGCGATGCTGATGGAGCTGGAGCGGCGCAACTGCTGGTCGCTGGCCGAGGCGCTGGGGCATGGCGGGCCGCACCGGCTGCAGCACTTCCCTGGCGAACCGCCGAACCGCCGAACCGATCAGCGACCGAACCGCGCTGACGAATCGAGGTCAGTTCATTGGAATTGAGGTTAAGGGCCCCTTTAGAGGTGATGAGGCCATCCCTTAACCACCGCATGGTTATGTGTCGTTGGGGCCCTTCCCGACAGCCGTGCGAAGCGAGGGGATCATAGATGTCAAATGTTCTGGTGATAGGCGGTGGGCCGGGAGGTTCGCTGACGGCGATGCTGCTGGCCCGCGCCGGTATCGACGTCACTTTGCTGGAGCGGGAGACATTTCCCAGATACCACGTCGGTGAATCGCTCACCTCGTCATGCAGGGTCATGATGGATATCGCCGGCGTCCTGGAGAAGGTGGACGCCGCCGGATTCACCAGTCGTCGAGGTGCTCTGCTGAGGTGGGGCGCCGAGGACTGGACCATCGACTGGGCGGAGCTCTTCGGCCCGGACGTGCGCGGCTGGCAGGTGGAGCGCGCCGAGTTCGACGAGATCCTGCTGCGGCACGCACAGGAGCAGGGGGTCGAGGTCGTCGAGGGCGCCCACGTCAAGAAGGTGGTCTTCGACGGAGACCGTCCGGTCGCCGCGGAGTGGGTGGACACGAAGCACGGCAACGCTCAGCGGGTGGCCGAGTTCGACTTTCTTGTCGACGCCTCCGGCCGCTCGGGAGTGCTCGCCGCGCAGCACTTCCGGAATCGCCGGGCCCACGAGATCTTCCGCAACGTTGCGATCTGGGGCTACTGGGACGGTGGCGAGCTGTCGGAAGGCACGCCCTCGGGTGGCCTCAACGTCGTATCCACGCCCGATGGTTGGTTCTGGGTCATTCCACTGCGGGACGGAAAATTCAGCATCGGGTTCGTGACGCACAAGACGCGCTTCATTGAGCGGCGCAAGGAATTCACATCAGACGACGAGATGCTGCTGACGCTGGTTCAGGAATCCGATACGGTACGCGGCCAATTGGCGGGCGCCGAATTCACCGGGCCCACGCGGGTCGAGCAAGACTACTCGTACGTCGCCGACAGTTTCTGTGGCCCCGGCTATTTCCTGGTCGGGGACGCCGCCTGTTTCCTCGACCCGCTGCTGTCCACCGGAGTGCATCTGGCGATGTATAGCGCGGTGCTCGCGGCCGCGTCCGTGATCGGCGCGGACAGCGGGCAGATCAACGAGCGTGAGGCACAAGGGTTCTACGAGTCCCTGTTCCGCAACGCCTACGCCCGCCTCATCGTGTTGGTGTCCGGCGTCTACGAGCAGTACAAGGGCACCGAAAGCTACTTCTGGCTGGCCCAGCGGCTGGTCAGGGAGAAGGAGCGGTACGACCGCCCGAACGGGGCCTTCGCCGAGATATCCGCGGGGCTCAGCGACCTCAGGGACGCGGCCGACTCGCGGGGCACGAGCGCCATGCCGGAGCTGATCGAGGAGGCGGACCAGGCGCGGCAGCGTGCCGACGAGAACGCCCCGGAGGGTCAGACCGCCAATCTCAGTGCGCTTCGCATCGAGCCCAGCGATCTCTACGACGATGCCTCGGGCCTGTACTTGGTTACGCACCCGGCCCTCGGGGTCAAACGAGCGCGTCCGGCTGCCGCGCCCTCCAGTGACCACGCAGAGGCCGGCCACTGAGCCCCGACGTCCCAGTAGATCGCCCAGGGGCCGTCACCCCGTCCAGATGAAGGAGAACAAGCATGTCTGCGCTGCCACCCGAGGTGTTGACGTGGATCTACGAGCAGAACCCGGACTTCGAGGACATCGACCCCGACCTTGACCTGTTCGACACCCGACTGGTCAACTCCCTCTCGCTGATCGAGTTCGTCGTCGTCATCGAAAGGGCCAGCGGACAGGTCATCGACCGGCGACAGCTCAAGACCGAGGACTTCCAGACCCTGCGCACGATTCAGGAGAAGTTCTTCGGTGGGCCGGCGGAATCGGCCACGGCCGCCGCGTCGGCCATTGTGACGGAGGCCGGCTGAGTCGTGCCTACGGCCACAGTCAACGGAGTCCGAGTCTCCTACCGCGTTCAGGGTGAGGGCGACCCGCTGCTCCTGATCGGTCCGGCCGCTTCACCGGCGGCCGTCTGGGACCGGCATCAAGTTCCAGATCTCGTACGGGCCGGATTCCAGGTCATCACCTTCGACCTCCGCGGGAGCGCCCCCTCGGACGCTCCGCCCGGCCCCTACGCGCTCGACGACTTCGTCACTGACACGGCGGAGCTGATCCGTTGGCTGGACATCGCGCCCTGCCTGGTGGCGGGAGTCTCGATCGGCGCGATGATCGCCCAGGAGCTGGCCAGAGAGCATCCCGGGCTGGTCGGCGGGCTCGCGCTCTTGGCGACTCGGGGGCGGTCGGACGTCTTCCGTGACGCGCTGGCACGGGGCTGCGCGGATGCCATGCGGGCCGGCGACGCGGTGCCCGTAGGGTTCTCGTCGGTGGCCACGATCAGCCAGTTGTTCGCTCCCGAGACCCTGGCCGACGACAAGTTCGCCGAGGACTGGCTGACGACCCTGTCCCTCTTCCCGCAGCGGGGAGAGGGGCTCGCGGCCCAGTACGAGGCCACCGTCACCGGCGACCGGCTGCCGGGACTGCGCGACATCAGGTGTCCGTCGCTCGTCCTCGCGTTCGCCCACGACATCGTCATGCCGCCCGCCATGGGGCGTGCGGTGGCCAATGCCATCCCGGGCTGTCGCTTCGAACTGATTGAACAATGCGAGCATTTCGGGTTCCTTGAGCGCCCCGAGGAGGTCAACCGCATGCTCGTCGACTTCTTCCGCACCGCCGTGTGACGCCGTTTCCCAGGAGGGATCCATGGAACGCCTGTATTCGACGGACGCCGACAGCCGCCGGGCCACGCACGTGGAACTGCGCCAACGGCGCCCCGGCGAACTGGACTTCGAGATGGCCGCCGTCGAGTCGGAGCCACCGCGTGCTGGCGAGGTGGCCGTCCAGGTGTTCGCCGCGGGGCTCAACTTGCCCGACGTACTGACGGCGATGGGGCTCTCCGCAGCGTACTTCGAGGACCCTGCCCTTGCCGGAAACCTCATCCGCCCTGGTGGGGGCGGTTCTTCGGGTTTCCCGAAATCTGGCCGCGGTCGCTCGAGCTCGCGCTCTCGCGCAGTTGCCGTCAGCGCGTCATGATGATCGATCGTGCTGCTGCGACTGGCTTACCTGGGTGTGGCGAACGCGTTCGCGATGCTGCGCCTGCTGCCGATGGCCAATCGGGACAAGGACGCGGAGATCCTCGCCCTGCGCCACCAGATCACCGTGCTGGAACGCCAACTTGGCAAGGACAAGATCCGGTTCACGCCGAGCGATCGGGCGTTCCTGGCTGCGCTGTTGCACCGGTTGCCACCGCACGTCCTGCGAAGATTACGGCTGCTCGTACGCCCCGACACGGTGCTGCGTTGGCACCGCGACCTCGTCGCACGCCGCCATGCCGTCTCTTGCCGGCCCAAACGCCCGGGAAGACCGCGTACCGTGCGCTCGATCCGGCATCCTGGTACTGCGCCTGGCGAAGGAGAACCCGAGCTGGGGGTACAGGGGCCTGCACGGCGAGTTGCTCGTGCTGGGGGTGAGGGTGGGCGCGTCCACCGTCTGGGAAATCCTGAAGGAGGCCGGCATCGATCCTGCGCCCGAGCGGAACTCCAGTACCTGGGCCAGTTTTCTGCGTTCCCAGGCTGAGGCGCTTCTGGCCTGCGACTTCATGGAAACAGTCACCCTGTCGGGGGTACGGATATACGTGCTCGTGGTGATCGAACACGGCAGTCGCCGGATCCGCGTCCTGGGCGCCACGACGCATCCGATCGCCTCCTGGGTAGCCCAAGCGGCGAAGAACCTCGTCATGGACCTCGAAGACCTCGGCTGCCGGGCACGGTTCATGATCCGGGACCGGGACGGGAAGTTCCCCGAACTGTTCGATGCCGTCCTCAAGGACGCGGGGATCGACGTCGTGCTCAGCGGCATCCAGATGCCAAGGATGAACTCGATCATGGAAAGGTGGATACAGACCTGTCGCCGCGAGCTCCTGGACCGGACGTTGATCTGGAACCAGCGGCACCTCCTCCACACCTTGCGCGAGTTCGAGCAGTTCTACAACGGACACCGACCACACCAGGGCATCGCGAACGCCAGGCCACTGCACCCATTGCCCCCGCCGATCGACGATCCCAACACGTTAACCCGCCTCGACGTACGCCGACACGATCGCCTCGGCGGCATCCTCCACGAGTACCGACATGCAGCGTGACCTGCACGGATGAAGTTTCCGGCAAGGGCAATGTCGGGGGCCTGCGCCTGCGCGACCCTGAAGTAGACCTCCTCGGTCCCGGAGTCGATCACGTCGATCATGGCGCTGGACGACGGCGCCACCCACTGCCCGCCGATGAAGAAACGGTCCGTCCGCCCGATCGGCGCCTCCGCGCGTCCCGCCAGGCTCATCCGGTCATCCTCCCGATCGCCGTCTCGACGGCGCTCATGTTCGCGTGCGCCCGACGGAGGCGTAAATGGCGCTCCGCCTACGATCCGCCACTGCGGGGTAACTGGGACTTCCATCCCGGGGCACGGCCCGTCCGGGATCTCGACCGGCCCCTTGACTGACCGTCAAACGCCTGCCGGGACGGCCGACCGGGCTCTGCTACGCTGCCAACCGCCCCCTTCCGAGGGTTCCGAGCTCTCTATTTGAGTCCCGTCGATACCGGGGCGATTCAACAGGATGGAACAGCGTGGACGTCGGCATCCGGGAAGCAGTCGGTCCGAAGCCGGGGTCCGGCAATGTCCAGCCCAAGAAGCTGCTCCTGCGCGCACTCGCGGGAGAGCGGACCGAGCGGCCGCCGGTCTGGCTGATGCGGCAGGCCGGACGGTACCTGCCTGAGTACCACAAGGTCCGCGAGGCGGCCGGGGGCATGGTGGGGCTCTGCACCACGCCCGAGCACGCCGTCGAGGTCACCCTGCAGCCGCTGCGCCGCTTCCCGCTCGACGCCGCCATCGTGTTCGCGGACCTTCCGCAGGTCGCCGCCGCACTGGGCCAGACCCTGGACTACCGGGTCGGCGAGGGGCCGGTGTTGACGCCGCCCGTGCGCTCGACGGCGGACATCGCCGAATTCCTGAGCATCTCCCGCCTCCACGAGGAACTGGCCCCGATCTACGAGACGGTCAGTCAGCTGACGCGCGCCCTGCCCGCCGAGACGGCCCTGATCGGTTATGCCGGCGCACCGTGGACCATCGCCACCTACATGGTCGAAGGCCGCGGCGGCGCCGCCTCGGAGCACTCCGTCGTCAAGCAGTGGGCGCTGAGCGACCCCGACGGGTTCCAGCCCCTGATGGACCTGCTGACGACCGCCATCATCCAGTTCCTCGGCCGTCAGATCGAGGCGGGCGCCGAAGCGGTCCAGTTGTTCGACAGCTGGGCCGGGGTGCTTCCGGACGTCCTCTTCGACCGCTGGTGCGTCAAGCCGATCGCCGCCATCATCAGCGCGCTGAAGGCGCAGTACCCGGACGTTCCCGTCATCGCGTTCCCCCGGGGCGCCGGGCTCTCCTACAATGGCTTCGCCGAGGCGACCGGTGCGGACTGCATCGGCCTGGACTCCACGGTTCCCCTCGACTGGGCCGCGCGCAACCTCCAGCGCGGGCTGGGCCGTTGCGTGCAGGGCAACCTCGACCCCCAGCTGCTGATCGCCGGCGGTCCCGCGCTCCACACCGAGACGGAGCGCATCCTGCGCGGCCTGAGCGGGGGGCCGTTCGTGTTCAATCTGGGACACGGCATCGTCAAGACCACGCCCATCGAGCACGTCACCGCCGTCGTCGAGCAGGTGCGCGCCTGGAGCACGCCCACGGCGTAGGGCCGGCTGCAGCCGAACCCCGGCCGCTCACCGCGCAGCGCGCGGGCTGAGCCGGCCGGGGTTCGGCGTTCGCCCCGAGGGGCGGCTTCGGCCAGGAAGGCGGACCGTGGCCGGTCCACCGGTGCAGTGGAAAGGGCCCTGGGGACCCGGCGCGAGCCGGGTCCCCAGGGCCCTTCAACGTACTGCGGTCCGCCCTGCGTCAGCTGATCCGGAGCGGAAGGCACAGCGGCCCGCGGACCAGGCGCCCGCCCCAGACCACCGTGGACGGGTCCTGGAGGCTGAACTCCGGGATCCGCTCCAGCCAGACCTCAAGTGCGACGCGCAGTTCCATCCGGGCCAGGTGCGAGCCC
>NZ_JBEXFG010000081.1:0-18816 GCF_040606675.1 Streptomyces sp. NPDC005393
CGGCACACCGGAGGCGAGCTGGAGCGTGCGCACCTCGGCAGGCGAGGGCATCCGGGCCCGGATCTCCTCGTCGAAGTGGTCCAGGCGGTGCCCCATCTCTTCCAGCCGGGCGTAGATGCCACCGGGGCCGGGGTTGGGCTGAGCGATCGGGGTGTTCCGGGCGAGGTCGAGCGGGAGATACGAGGTCGCGAACTCCACCGGCCGTCCATCCAGCAGATACCGGCGCCGCCGGGCCAGCACCTTACGCGGCGAACCCAGCCGGGCTGAGATGTCCGGCGAAGGCCGCTCCTCCTTCACCTCCAGGCCGTCCACCTCGGGACGACTCCCCGCAGCCTCCGCCTCCACCGTGAACGCCGACTTCCCCTGATCACGATGACGCCGCGCGAACCGATCCGAAGCCAGCCGCCGCACGGGTGGCCGAGGCCGCACAAACACACCCTTGCCATGCTCGGACACCGCCAGCCCCTCCTGCTGGAGCAAAGACAGCGCATTGCGGACAGTCATCCGCGACACCCCGAAGTGCTCCACCAGCTCAGTCTCCGAGGGCAGCTTGTCACCCTCCCTGAAGCGCCCTTTGTCGATCGCCTCCCTCAGCGCGTCAGCGATCTGCCGGAACACGGCGCGGTCACTCGTCGGATCCAATACACCCAGGGTGGAAGTCAGGGAAGGCATGTACATGTACTCCTTTAGGTGTCTAGACGAGCGGCTGGCCCGTGTTGCTACGGTGGAGAGCCTAGCCAGCCGAGAGGGCCGAGGAACGTGAGCACTGAGCGCCCGCACTCCGTAAGCGTCGCCGGGGTCATCGTCGACGACGCGGGTCGTGCGCTGCTGATCAAGCGACGGGACAACGGTAAGTGGGAGCCGCCCGGCGGCGTGCTCGAACCCGGAGAAACCATCCCCGACGCGCTTCAGCGCGAAGTCCTCGAAGAGACCGGCATCAAGATCGCACTTCCCGCGACCCTCACGGGCGTCTACAAGAACATGACCGGCCTGATCGTCTCCATGGTCTTCCGCTGCGAGGCGATCGACGGCACCCCGACCACCGGAGCGGAGACCCGCGCCTTGCGCTGGGTCACCCGTGACGAGGTCACCGAGCTCGCCGACGAGGCATACGCGATCCGCGTCCTGGACGCACTCGACAACACATCCCCGCCGGCCGTCCGCGCCCACGACGGCGTGCGACTCGTCTAGCACAAACCCACTGTCCACGGCCCCTACCAGCATGAAGGAACTTGTATGGACGAGTATATGAGTAGCCCGCGAGTTTGGGGCCTGATGTGCCCAGGTTCCCGGGAAGAGGTCACCCGCGCCCGCCGCTGGACCCGCGACATCCTCAGCGGACACGCCTGCATTGATGACGCCGAGCTGATCGTCAGCGAGCTCGGAAGCAACGCCCTCACCCACACCGCGAGCGGCAGCGACTTCGGCACGTTCCACCTCACGCTGTCGCTGTCACCTCAGACAGTCGCGATCTCGGTCAGCGATGACGGCGGACGCCCGGAACCGCGCATCACGGAGGCCGACCCGTACGACACCCACGGCCGCGGATTAAGCATCGTCATGGCCCTCGCCTGCCGCGTGGACATCACGGGCAACAAGCACGGCCGCACGGTCACCGCCCAGCTCGTAGCCCAACAGAAGGCGGACCGATGACATCCCGCCCCAAGCACAACGACGGCTGGGACCTGGACCAGCTCCACCGCGACGAGATCACCGTCACGATGAACTGGGTCATCCGCACCTGTCAGGAGATCATCCGCGACCACTGCCACAAGACCTTCTGGGTCCCCACCGGAACCTCAACCGGGGCGCCGACCACAGACCACCTCATCGACTCGGCCCGCACCGACGTGCTCAACAAGCTCCGCCACCAGATCGACGGCGCCGAGTCCATCATCAGCAACGCCGAGCACGAACGCACCAAGCGCAAACGGTGAGTTACAACCTTCTCTACGGGTTCAAGGCCCGCGCACGGCGCGGGCGCGCGCCGCCTTGTCGGCGGGGCCGCCGCCCTGTCTTCGCCAGCGGCGGCCCCGCCCGGCGGCGCGCTAGCGAGCTCGGGCATGAAGTGGGAGACACCCTCTGCGGCTGGGGCGGTCGGCTCCACGGCTTTAGGCAGCCACCATGGGGCGAGCCTCGAAGATCATGGCCCCAACGTCGTGCTTTACGGGCAGGTCCACAGACTGCCCGACTCGCCGGAAGCTTAAGGGGCCATGATCACTCGCCCCATGGCAGCTCCCGCCCAAAGCCGCTCCACCGACCTCGCGAATCACCGTGCGCATTGCAGGTTCGAAGAGACGCAAGCGTCAGTTTTTTGTGCAGAGCATCACAGCAGCGCTACAGCCGTCGAACCGAAGACCAGTGACATGGGTACTCAAACGTCACTCACGCCTTGATTCGCCTGATGCGCCCCCTCGCGTCATTTGGTCCCAACTCGGAGGGTAGTTAAGTAGAGTCCTGCGAACCCTTCCGGCAGGCGACTCAAAGAATGGTGAGTCACCCACAACCTTAAACCGGTGCGGGGGTATGACCCCACCCCTCTTCAGGAAGAGTTCGAAATCCACAATTTTACCGTCACGGTGACGAAGTGGATTAGAGGTCAGCTCGATAAGCCCGAATCTGGCAAGCGTCAAGTGTGCCTCATATACGTCCCGTGACAGGCCGTAAAGCCACTCCCTGTCTGTTTCGGCGATGTAGACCCCCCGCAAGAGGTGATCTTCACGAAAGCGGGCCGCAAGATGTTTCAGGATTAGGTACATACGAATCTCTGAGTCTGTAAGTACGTAGACCCACCCGTTCGTGAAGAACTGTACCGGCAGGGTGATCACTGCTCGCGCCCCGTCATAGTACTCAGGGATTAGGTAGTCTCGCCTTTCCGGATGCGCCACGCCGGACTCGTGTAGCAGCATCAGGGGAGACCGATTACCCGGTTCCCCGACATTCCTCAGTACGAGATTTTCATCAGCGAGCCGCTTGATAGTCGACTTTATCTGCCGGACCCGATTTTGTGTTGCCGTGACGGGAGCCTTAGCCTGCATATTTTGCTTCGCTTCCGAAACAATCAAATCAACCCACGATAATTCGCCCCCGGAGATAGGTATCGGACAGATCCCAGGAATACCGTAACGCTTCCTGGTTTGGGCCTCGAACAAAGCTAGCAAGTAAACCTGGAGATTCACGCCTCGCGGTGCTGAAATGCGGGCTATAGGTGACGGGTTATACGGACCGCCTATGAAAAAGGGGGCTCGGATCCCCACCTGCGCCGGCCATCTGCCCCCGCGTCTGTGCAGCTGCCGCGCCGCCGCCGCTTGGTCGATCCGATCAGACACCGCGTCTAGCGCTCGCACTCGGCGCATGCGGCGCTCCGCGTTTCGTGGCACGTCACACCCTCTCTGACCCTTTGGCCCGTGAGGCAACATGCCGTTGACCTGCGACGTTCTGCGTACGCGCTACACACTACATACGGGCCAAAGGGTTTTGACCATGGAGGCGTTGCCATCTGACCCTTTGGCCCGTGAGGCAACATGCCGCTCACCTGCGACGTTCTGCGTACGCGCTATACACTACATACGGGCCAAAGGGTTTGAAGGCGGTAGCCACAAATGGCGGTCAGATGCAGGAAAGTGGCAGCACCAAACGACGAGCGGCCCCTCGGCGCAACGGGGGGCCGCTCTTTCGCACCCAAGTTCGTCAACGCATCACACGAAGAAGGTGTCTCCATGAATGTACGCCTCGGGGGAAGAGCTTCACAGGCGTCTGGCCGCCCGCCCTGGACCGCCCTCGCTGGACTCCTGGCTCTCAGCGTTGTGCTCACGGTCTGGGCGGTACCTGGCCTGGCGGCGCCGCTTAGCACTGCAGCGGCAGTGCTCGGAGGCCTCGCCACCGTGTACGCGACTGCACGAGGTAAGGGGCAGCACGGCGGCCGCTCCACTGTAGCGAGCGAGTCGGAGCACCGCCCCAGGGAGTCTGAGGCGGAGCCGCCCGCGGTCAGCCCCCGCAGTCTTCGGTAGGCCTACCGAGCCAAGGCCAGGTACTCACTCCCATTGCTTGGGGCGAAGGGATCGTGGGTTCAAATACCTTCACGCTGGTCCAGGGGGACCCACCTAGTTGCTAGGAGGTGGGTCCCCCTGGGCGGCAGCGGAGCATGGCTACCCCCGAGACCTCTGTTGAGAGTTAACGCCTCCTCAGGCGCCCTCTCGGCCAGCCGACGTCTTCCAGCGCGTGAACGCCCTCCCGGGCCGTGCCCGGGCCGTGGAAGGGCGCTCATCGATGACCAACGTCGACAAAAGCCGACAGCCGGCCACACTCCGTGGATCAGTCCGGTTCTGCGCGCCCGAGCGCTGCACGTTGGTGGACATGGCAGAACGTCGCACCACATACACACCACTGGCCCACCGTGAATCCAGCCGTCTACACTAGCCCGTTACTCCAGTTGCCCCATCTTGACCTGCTTACACGGTTCCTGACTTAATGAGGTGTTCGTGTCACTGATCCCCAACGGCATACCTGAGTCGCACAGAGCCATCGCACAAGAAGGCGACCGCATCCACGAGAGTGCGCTGTGGAGTGCTCAAGGGCAGTTCGAGCAGGCCAAGTTGTGGCGGCTCATTAACCTAATGCTTGGTGTCCCGGCAGCAGCGCTCGCCGCCATCTCTGGCGGAACTGCCCTCGGTGGAGGCCTCGGTATCTGGCCGGGGGTGTTGGCTCTTATCTCGGCTGCGTTCAGCGCCACCCTGACCACCGTGAACGCGTCGCGTCGTATGACACAGGCACAGGCGTCGGCGAACGCCTACCTTCAGTTGCAGACAGCCGCCCGACAGTTCCTCACCATCGACCTGGCCGACATGACCCGCGAGGACGCGCGAGACTCGTTGCGCAACCTCACCAACACTCGGGATGAGCTCAACAAGACGTCCGACCCACCGGGCCGCCTGGCCTACAAGAAGTCCAGCAAAAACATAAGCGGCGGCGGCCAGAGCTACGCCACGGACGAGGGGGAGTGAGAATGGCAACGACCACCGTGGCCGCGTTCAACGAGTTCGACCCCAAGGCGAAGCCCTCACCTGTCACTTGGACAAAGGTCTACGGACGCCGAGATGCCGTCGTGAACGTCATCAAGGCGGCGTTTCCTGCCGGGAACGACATCCGCTATCAGTCGCACACGATCATCGGCTCGCTCGGGCGGAACACCGCTTGCAATCCTGTCGATGACATTGACCTCATGGTACATCTGCATGTTGACCAGGACTTGTGGAACCGAAGATACCGGGACAACTCCTCTGAATTTCTGTATCGGGTGCGGAAGGTTCTTAACGAAAGCTCGCCCGTACGCAAGATTGGCACTCGCGGCCAGGCCGTGCGGTTCTTCTACGCCGACGGCCTGAGCGTTGATGTGGCACCGGTCGAAAAATACACAAGTGGCGATTACGGCATCCCAGATGGTGCGGGTAATTGGTTGACTACCAATCCCAACAAACACGAGACGTACCTCAACGATCGTAACAACGCCTTGGACGGTGACCTTAAGAAAGTCATCCGGTTCGCCAAGAAATGGAACAAGGCGCACAGCTCGCGCCTCTCCTCCTTCCATCTTGAGATGTTGGTTGCGCGGACGTACGGAACTCTGGGAAATAATTCAAGGACAGCGCTACGTTTGTTCTTTGACTACAACCTTCACAATCTCTCCGTGCAGGATCCCGCCGGATTTAGCGGTGACCTTTCCGCCTACTTGAACTGGGCGAGCAAGGATGCCGTAAATGACAGTCTCAAGAGTGCTCGGGACAGAGCGGACCTGGCATTGGCCGCTGAGAATCGGGGCGACCATCGTGAGGCTATCCGTCTATGGCGGATCATCCTGGGCAGTGACTTTCCTATGTATGGGTGACAACTCCCATCGGGTACGCGTAGGCGTGGCGGCCGACAGCGGTCACATCCCGCAGCCAGCCTCAGCATTCACACTCGACTATCACGCCACAGGCGGACGTAGAGCAACGAAGTACAGCAACCCCAGCAGCCGGTAGCGCTCGGTATCGGCCCACATAGCTCTCACGGCAGCCTGCATGACCTTCAACGACCGAACTCTCCAGAGCTACGGATCAGAAGGTGCATGGACGCGACCTATCTGTCATTCACCGTGACCAAGGTAGGTCAATGAGTAGCTATGTTGGCGCCAAGTGCCTCACGCGCCGCGAATGACGTCGCAGAAACAGCCCGCTTTCTACGATTCGCCGCCTCGGTAACGGCTTCAATCGGCTTTTCTCCTTGACGCACCGCCCGGATGGTTCTCAACTCGCCATACAGGGCCTTTCGCAGTTCACGTCCGCACTCTAAGACTTCCAGCGGCCCTTCGATCGATACTGCATTGATTAACGGGAGGAGGCTATTTGCTTCATTCCAGGCTGAATCAAATAGCATCTGGAAATCGTCATCGCCGAGTTGCGAACTGTGAGTTTTCGTAATGGCGTGCACCGCACTGCTTGCCTTGTCCAGGAAAGCCTTATAAGCGTCACGACGTGCTTGGCGGAGTGCGGCTACTTTGTTCTCGGCTCGGTCCTCGCGTGCGAGAACGAGTGCGTGTTCGTTCTGTATGCGGATACTCCGCAGACTGATCAGAGCCGCCACCGCCGATCCACCCAACGCGGCTGCGGCTGTGATCAGCGCAACGACCACGGTCTGATTCATGGAAGCCCTTCTCTGCCCACGCATGTGTCGGCACCCGGCCAGCCTCGGGTCTTTGAGGTCCGTCCACAAGACCACCACAATCGACGGCAGTCTGATGGAAACAATGAGGCGCGCACGCACGCCTGTATGACCGCCCGGGTATTCAGGGTGAAGACGGCCGAGCCCCACCGGACCACAGCCCAGCAGTTCGCCCAGGTCAGCCTCCCGACAGGCCTGTGATGCCGCAGCTTCCCAGGGTGAGACGCTCGGCCCCGAGTAGATCCGCCATACAGCCCGCGTGCTTCGGTGCGCCCCCGGCGCGCCACTCCCCCACTCCAGGCACCCCTTGAGCATGTACTCGCATGGAGGGATTCGGAAAGTACTGGGGTTGGATCGTCTTCGCGGTACTGATTGCGGGCTGGCTGACCTTCGACTTCGGGCCAGTCGTGCTCCTCGTTCTATCCGGGATCAGCGCCTTTTACTTCTTCTTCAATGTGCCCGTCTGGTGCGGAGCCGAGGGGCGGGGCGGCTCATGCCGCAACAACAGCCACGGAGCTCTCATGGGCTGCCACCTTCGCCAGCACAAGTGGCAGAAGCTCAAGATGATCTTCTGGAGCGCTCGGTGGGCACGGCTCCGGCAAGAACTGTTCCAGAACGCGACCACCACCCTAGCCAGCCTGGGCGGCATACTCGCTGTGACGTCAGGCGTGGCGGCTAGCCTGCAACCGCTGTTCGGCGGGGGTTGGTAGCGGGACTCGCTGACATCCACCTCTGACATCAACGACAGCAGACGCCAGTAGCCACCAGCGGTCCCCGACAGCGAGGATCAGGCTGGCTGGCCCTCCTGATAGGAGCCGCGAATCGAACTCCTAATGCGGTGGTCACAAGGCCAAGCGCTGGACCGTCCTCCCGTCTGATGCTGGCGGCAGAGCGGGCGGGCGGCGTCGGCACCACCAACCGCCACGGAGTGGTGTCAGCCAGCCGGGCGAGGCTCATGACTGCCCGCATCTTCTAAGCGCCTGCTCCAGAGCCGGGCTGACATCGCCGGGTGTGAGTGCACCCAGGTCCGACAGGCGAACCAGGGAAGCTACTGGACCAAGGAGAGGCGCGGTCGCCCCTCGCGGGTCACGGGGTCTGTACTCGCGCTGGTACGTCCGCTGCGTGCGGTGACGATCAGACCGAAGACCCAACTGCTGAGCTCTTCGGGGGAGACGTGTAGGTCACGGGCAATGTGGTGGAGCGTCATGCCCTTGGACTTCATGGCGGTGAACACCTTGTCGAGCAACTGGGAGCTCTCACGGCCAGGCATGCCGGACGGCTCGCCCCTTCGGTAGCCGAGCTTGCCTAGCTCGATGCAGGTGCGGCGGTAGTGCCAGTCCGACAGCATGTCCAGGTCGTGGAGTCGGTATGTAAGGGCGAGAGCAGCGACCTTCCAGATCCTCCTGCCGCGGAGGATCTGCTGAACCAGGGGAGTCTTTGGCATGTGTTCAATGACGCTGCTGCGTGGCATGAGGAAGGCGCTGGCGAAGGCGTTTGCTTCCTGCTCGGCTTGGGGGCCGGCCAGGGTGCGGTCTTCCCCATGCAGGATGAGGTGCCCCAGCTCATGAGCGGCATCGAACCGGCCCCGCTCGGGAGTCTTCAGGGTGTTGAGGAAGATGAAGGGCGTGCCATCACGCCACATGGCGAACGCGTCGACGTCGGCGTACTCGGGAGGGAGGGAGAAGACGCGTACACCGTGGGCCTCCAAGAGGTGCACCATGTTGCTGATCGGTGCCGTGCCGAGGCCCCAGCGGGCACGAATCATCTCAGCTGCGGTTTCTGGGTCTGGCCTGCCCAGGGTGGGAATGTCGTTGGCGGGCAGGCGGAAGCGGTCCTCGATCCAGCTGTGCAGCTCCAGGGCGAGACGGCTGGCCCACAAGGCAGCATCGCGTGGACCGGCCGCCAGCTTGCTGCGGGCACGGAAGGAGACGGCGTCCAGCGGGATGGGCTCCAGGTCCGGTTGGAAGAAGAACGACTCGGGGAAGTCAAGAGCGGCCGCAAGCCGGGCGAGGGTGTCAGGGGTGGGCTCGGTACGGCCTCGCTCGTAGTTCGAGAGGCTCTGCACACTCACCGCGACGCGCGTTGAAAGCTCGGCGAGCGTGAGACCGCGTCGCTTCCGGGCAGTGGTGATGCGCGAGGATGTGATCATGGCTCCTCGTCATCCTTGGCACCATTGGGCCTTGCTTTTCTACCGCTCTTCCACGGAAACGTCGAAGTCGCCGGTGGTCTCGACAGCGTAGTCGTTCACACTTTCGAACTCGATGGCGGGGAGCAGGATCCGACGCTGGTAGCCGTCGATCTTCCCCCCGGGGCCCACCCGGTCCGGGAGAGACAACTCGCTGCGGACAGTGACGACTCCCGTCTTCCGGGCCT
Organism: Streptomyces sp. NPDC005393; assembly: GCF_040606675.1. Classification (NCBI taxonomy): domain Bacteria; kingdom Bacillati; phylum Actinomycetota; class Actinomycetes; order Kitasatosporales; family Streptomycetaceae; genus Streptomyces; species Streptomyces sp. NPDC005393. Next base: position 9,073 of record NZ_JBEXFG010000081.1, read on the forward strand.
CATGGCGGTGTGTCAACAGGTACCACGTCACCATCTGTGCGTACTCGTCGGCATCTGACTGTGCCACGTCTGGCTCAGCGAATTCAGGCTCCTCGAAGGGCAGCTGAAGGTCCTGGTTACGGGCGACAGCCCGCTCCTTGGTCACGCCGGCTGGGCGCTTGCTGCGAGGGTGAGGGGAGCCGGGCAGGCCGGTTCGGGCGTCCCCGAGGAGTACGCCGATTCCTACGGTCTTGTCTGGGCTAACGATGAGCGGTGCCTGGAGCGGGTCGTAGGGCTTCCATTCCAGTTCGGTGCGAAGGCTGTACCGGAGCTCCCGGACGCGGGTGAAGTAGTCCTGAGAGCCGGGGGCGTTCTTCGCGTCATCTTTGGTCTTGCCGTTCCGCCGCGCTTGCTCGCTCATCCGCAGGGTCTGCTCGAAGTACTCCCACCGCAGGCCGAGGGCGGAGAGCTGACTCGTGTAGCCGTCGGGCTCCCCGATCGGCAGGGAGAGGAAGTTGTCGATCATGAAACCTCCGCGCTCTTATAGTTACCACCCCTCAAATGAGGGAGGATTTTTTCAAGAGTAGCGCCTGACGGCGACACAGAGGCAGGGTCCCGGAGGCAAGTTGACGTTCAGTCGCCATGGGTGGCTCACTTAGGAGCACCAATATCGGCTGCCACCTGAGCGGGTTTGTGCAGCAGCGCCGCAGCGCCCCCCGGGCGGTTCGGCCGCCTGCTGGGCCGTCTCTGGGCCGTCCGACGCCGCTCGGTGGTGGCCAACGATGACCAATGACGACCAGTCAGGAGCCACCGGCCAGCGCTCGGACTAGCGAGAACGCAGGTCGCCAAGATCCCCGGCAAGACCCAGGGCAAGAAGAAGTAACGAGCCCGCTCCGAGCCCCCTACCAGCGATTTTGCTGCCGGTAGGGGGTTTCGTCTGCTCTTGGGGCCGGGCCGAGGGGTACCCGGAACGGCACCCCGGCCGCATACCCTCCCGCCGTATCCCATAAGCTCACGTCATGCCAGCCCCGTCGTCGAGCCGTCCGATCGGTTCGGCGACCCGCGGGACCACCAATCCCAATCGGCTGCGGCGTATGGACCGGTGGATCGCCGCCGCGCACGGGGCGGTGTTGCGGCGGGGTGAGGCGCCCGTCGCGGTGGATCTCGGGTATGGGGCCGCGCCGTGGACCGCCGTGGAGTTGCTCGACCGGTTGCGGACGGTGCGGCCCGGGGCTCGGGTGGTCGGGGTGGAGATCGATGCGGCGCGGGTCGCCGCGGCGCGGCCGTATGAGCGTGAGGGGCTCGCGTTCGCGCATGGCGGGTTCGAGGTGCCGCTGCCGGGCGGGGCGCGGCCGGTGCTCATACGGGCGGCGAATGTGCTGCGGCAGTACGAGGAGGGCGAGGTCGCCGCGGTGTGGCGGCGGTTGTGCGGGCGGCTGGCGCCCGGCGGGCTGCTGGTGGAGGGCACCTGCGATGAGATCGGGCGGCGGCACGTATGGGTCGCGCTCGACCCCGCGGGCCCGCGCACGGTGACCTTCGCGGCCCGTCTGGGTTCCTTGGAACGCCCCTCCGACCTGGCCGAACGGCTTCCCAAGGCGCTGATCCACCGCAATGTGCCGGGCGAGCCGGTGCACGCCTTTCTGCGCGACTTCGACCGGGCGTGGGCGGCGGCCGCCCCGTACGCGCCGCTGAGCACACGCCAGCGCTGGATACGCAGCGCCCAGACGCTGCGCACCGCGGGCTGGCCGCTCGTGGACGGCCCACGGCGCTGGCGCCAGGGGGAGATCACGGTCAGGTGGGAGGCCCTGGCGCCTCGCGCCTGACCCTGTGCAGGACGCCGGGGCTGGCCCGGCCCTCGCGCCCGACGCCAGGGCTGACCCTGTGCAGGACACCGGGGCTGACCCCGTGCATGACGCCAGGGCCGGCCCCGTGCAGGACACCAGGGCCGGCCCCGTGCAACCCCGTGCAGGACACCAGGGGGCTGACCCCGTGCAGGACACCAGGGCTGACCCACGCCCGACCCCGCGCCCACCCTGCGCGGCGTTACGTCCTCGCCCCGTCGGCGGCGGTGGCCGGGTCCGCGTCGGGGTCGGCCCCGGCCGCGTACTCCTCGCTGATCTCTTTCGGCCCGAAGGGCCACACCTTCTCCGCCCGCGCCCAGAGCAGAAACGCCACACACCCGGCGGCGACCCAGGCGAGCGACCATTCGATGGGGTGCCGGCCGGGGGAGTTCTTGTCCGCGTAGCCGTAGATGACCAGCCAGCCCACCAGCGCCACCACGCTCGGCAGCGGATAGAGCCACATCCGGTACGGCCGCCGCAGCGCCGGCTGGCGGCGGCGGAGGACCGTGACGGCGAGGACCTGGGCGAGGGCCTGGACGATCACCATGACCGTGGTGAGCAGTTGGATGAGCGTGGCCAGATCGGTGTGGCGGCCGATGAGGAAGCCGACCGCGGTGACGACGCCCATGGTGGCCAGGCCCAGGACGGGGAAGCGATGGCGCGGGTGGAGCGTGCCGTACGGGCGGAAGAAGACCCGCTCGCGGGCGGCGTCGTACGGCACCCGGGAGCCGCCGAGGAGCCCGGCGAAGACGGAGGCGAAGGCGGTGATGAGGATGAGGACGGTGACGACGTCGGCCGCGCCCTTCCCCCACGTCTGTTCCAGCACGGCGGAGGCGACGGACTGCGAGGCCGTCGAGCCCTGGTCGAGCATCTGGTGCCAGTCGACGACGCCGAGGGTGCCGATCTGCAGCAGCAGATAGATGCCCATGATGCCGAGGATGGAGACGACGATCGCGCGCGGCAGGGTGCGGCCGGGGTCCTTGATCTCGGCGCCCATGTAGGCGGCGGTGTTGTAGCCGAGATAGTCGTAGATGCCGATGGTCAGGCCCGCCGCGAAGCCGGTCCAGAACTGGCTGGTGTTCAGGTCGAAGGCGTGCGCCGGGTAGGTGAACGCCTGGTCCGCGTCGAAGTGGGTGAAGGCCGCGACGATGACGAGCACGACGGAGGCGATCATCACGCACCACATGACGGCCGTGATCCTGGCGATGTGCTCGACCCCGCGCCACAGCAGCCCGACGACCAGGGCGATGACGCCGAGCCCGACGAGATCGCCCTGTGTCTGCGTCATGCCGTGCCACAGATAGCCCAGGTACTGCACCAGGCCGACCACACCGGTGGACATGATCAGCGGGATGAACAGCATCGCCGTCCAGACGAACAGGAACGGCATCAGCTTGCCGCTGCGGTACTGGAACGCCTGGCGCAGATAGACATAGCTGCCCCCGGCCCCCGGCAGCGAGGCGCCGAGCTCGGCCCAGATCAGCCCGTCGGCGAGCGCGAGCACCGCGCCCGCGACAAAGCCGATGACGGCCTGCGGTCCGCCGAAGGCGGCGACCATGAGGGGGATGGTGACGAACGGGCCGATGCCGCACATCTGGCTCATGTTGATGGCGGTCGCCTGGAACAGGCCGATGCGGCGGACGAATCCGGCCTCTGGGGTGCCGGGCATCTGGACCTCCCTTGCTCGCCGCGCGGGTGTGATTAAGTTAAGGAGCCTTACTTGATGCGTCAAGGGCCGCCGGGGGAAGGCGAGGGAGGGCCGCCATGACCGATGCGCACGGGGACGACACCCCCTGGAACCGGCAGCGGCTGCGCAGCAACAACGAGCGTCTGCTCCTGGCCCGGCTGCGCGCCGAAGGACCCGCCTCCCGCGCCCAGCTCGCCCGCGGGACGGGGCTGTCCAAGCCCACGGTCTCCAGCGCGCTGGCGGCACTGGAGGAGGCGGGTCTGGTCCGCGAGGCGGGGCGGCAGGCGCCGCCGGAGCGGGGCCGGGTGGCGGTGCTGTACGAGCCGGACCCGACCGCGGGATACGTCCTCGGGCTGGACATCGGCCGGTCCTGGCTGCGAGTGGCCGCCGCCGACCTCGACGGGACCGTCGTGGCCCGCGCGGACGTCCGTAATCGTGGCCGCAGCGCCGCCGCGATGGCGGACCTCACCGTCGCCGCCGCCCGGCAGGTCGTGGCCGACGCCGGGGTGGACCCGGCGCTGGTCGCGCACGCGGTCGTCGGCGCCCCGGGGGTGTACGACGCCGAGCGGCGCCGGGTGCGCTACGCGGTCAATCTGCCCGGCTGGGGGCGCGCGGGGCTCCTGGACCGGATGCGCGAGGAGCTGGGCACCCCGCTGACCGTCGCCAACGACGCGAATCTGGCGGCGCTCGGCGAGTACACCTTCGGTGCGGGCCGGGGCAGCAAGCTCTTCGTCTACGTCATGGTCGGCACCGGGCTCGGCATGGGCGTGGTCGCCGACGGCCGGCTGTTCACCGGGGCGCACGGCGCGGCCGGGGAGATCGGCTTTCTGCCGCTGCTGCCGAACGGCGGCGGGCACGGTCTGGAGGACTCCGTCGCGGCGGACGCGGTGGTCCGGGCCGCCCGTGAGCTGGGCATGTCCGCGAGCGGCTCGGGGCCGCTGACCGCCAAGGCGGTCTTCGAGGCGGCGCGGAGGGGCGCCCCGCCCGCGCTGGCGGCGGTGCGGCAGGAGGCCGAACGGCTCGCCCATGTGATCGCCGCCGTCGCCGCCGTTCTCGACCCCGATCTGGTGCTCCTCGGCGGCGGCGTCGGCCACAGCGCGGATCTGCTGCTGCGCACGGTCGAATCCACCCTCCAGCGCATCGGCCCGCTCCGGCCGAAGGTGGCCGGCAGCGCGCTGGGCGAGGACGCGGTCCTGCTGGGCGCGGTGGCCACGGCCCTGGAGGACGCCCGCGAACGCGTCTTCGCCCGTAGGCGCCCTTAAACCACTGCCGATGCGGCGGCGGCGTCGGCGCCCGCGCCCGCGCCCGCGCCCGCGCCCGCGCCCGCCAGGATCCTCAGGGCCTGCGCCGTCGGCGAGCCCTTCTCCGCCGTGTATGTGCACAGCATCTGCCCCGGATCCGCCGGCAGTGTGAACGCCTCGAACGTCACCACCAGCTCCCCCGCCTCCGGGTGGCGGAACCGCTTCGTACCGCGCGTCCGCTCCTGCACCGCCTGCGCTTCCCACCGCCGCCGGAACTCCTCGCTCCGTTCCAGCAGCTCATGGATGACCCGACACACCCGCGTACTGCCGGGATGGCGCCCGATCTCCGCGCGCAGGCCGGCCACCGTGTCATCGGCGATCTCGTCCCAGTCCGGGTGCAGATCCCTGGTGCGGGGGTCGAGAAAGACCAGCAGGGGCCCGTTGCGCCGGTCCTCGGGGATCGTGCCGTAGTCGAGGCCGATCCGGGCGCCGAGCCGGTTCCAGGCCAGGACGTCCATCCCGGGCCCGTAGACGAAGGCGGGGACCGTGGCGTCCATCGCGTCCAGCAGCTGACGGATCTCCGGCCGCACCGCCGGCCGCGGATCCGGTTCGGCCGACTCCCCGGCGCGCGGCCGCGACAGCGTGATGTTGCGCAGATAGGTGTGCTCGGACGGGGTCAGCCGCAGCGCCCGCGCGAGGCCGCCGACGACCGAGTCCGAGATGGCCGGGGCGCGGCCCTGCTCGATGCGGGTGTAGTAGTCGACGCTGATCCCGGCCCGCTGGGCGACGTCTTGTCCACCGCCGCCGGACGCCCCAGCGTCCTCTTCTGCTCGACCGGCTCGACCTCGAACAACCCATCGCCACCATGCATACCGAGATCATCCCGCATGAATGATCACGAACCGCAGGCGGGTTGCCGGTTACTGAGACACGCTCCTAGGCTGCCGGTCATGAATCCGGCCATGACCAGCGGTGTGACCACTGAGCCCGCCATCCTTGACGCCACGGAGCTGACTTCCGATCCGGAGCTGGAGGTCCGGTTTGCGGAGTCGGCCCACCGGATCCTGGCGGACCTGGTCAGTGGAGGTGCCGCGCTGGGGTGGGTCGAACCGCCCTCGCGGGATGAGGTGGCGGAACTTCTCAGCCACATCGTCTCTGCGGTGCAGACCGGGGATGCGTCCCTGCGTGTCGCTTACCTCGACCGTCGGATTGTCGGGTTGGGGTACTGGCTCCGCTACGCCCGCCCGACGCATCGGCCACACGCCGATCTGGAGAAGATCGCGGTAGATGCTGCTGCCCATGGTCGTGGTGTCGGTCGGGCGCTGACCGCTGCCTTGATCGCTGACGCCCGGGAGGCGGGGATCGAGGTCCTCACTCTGGACGCCCGTGGCGACAACACCAATGCCCTGCGCCTCTACCGGTCGCTGGGCTTCACCGAATACGGCCGTCTGCCTGGCTTCGTCGCCGTCGGCGAACGCCGCTACGACAAGGTCTTCTACATGCTGGACTTCCGCCAGCAAGGCTGACCTGTGCCACGCACGAAGGCCCGGCGGCGACCCGCTGGCGCTTCGCGATCTTTCATGCGAGATGATCTCGTGCCGGTGCTCCCCGCGCAGGCGGGGGTGGTCCGCGCTGAGATACGCCTTGTTGGCGTCATAGCCGGTGCTCCCCGCGCAGGCGGGGGTGGTCCGCAGGCGCCGGCGACGATATGCGTGGTGGGGACGGACTGTTCGAGGCCGAGCCGGTCGAGAAGAAGAGGTCTCGGGGCCGCCCGGCGGCGGTGGACAAGACATTTCGGGCCTTCGACCCGCACCAGGTCCTGCTGCTGCCTCCGTCGCTGGACGACTGGCTGCCCGAGGACCACCTCGCCCGGTTCGTCGCCGACCTGGTCGACGAGGTGCTCGACCTCTCGCCGGTGCTGGGCGGACTACACCGAGAAGCGTGGCTACCCGCCCTACGATCCCCGGCTGATGCTGCGGCTGCTGATCTACGGCTACACCACCGGCGTCCGCTCCTCGCGGGCGATCGAGCGCAAGTGCACCGACGACGTTGCGTTCCGGTTCCTGGCCGCCGGCCAGGCCCCGGACTTCCGCTCGATCGCCCGGTTCCGCCGCCGCCAGCTGGACGCGCTCGCCGGCCTGTTCACCCAGTCGCTGCACCTCGCGCAGAAACTCGGCATGGTCAAGATGGGCCGCGTCGCCCTGGACGGCACGAAACTGGAGGCCAACGCCTCCAAGCACAAGGCGATGAGCTACGGCCGCCTGGTCGACAAGGAGGAGCGGATCGAGGCCGAGATAGCAGCCCTGGAGGCCCAGGCCCAGGCCCAGGCGCTGCTCGCCGACGCGCAGGCCACCGACGAAGCCGAGGACCAGATGTTCGGCACCGACGGCAAGGACACCGAGCTGGACCGCCGGGAAGGCGCCTGGCCAAACTGCACGCCGCTCGTGCGCAGATCGAGGCCGAGGCCGCCACCAAGGCACGCCGCCACGCCCAGGACAAGGAACGCCGCCGTCAGGAGCGTGGCGGCATCAGCGACGAGCAGGCCGTCACCGACGCCGGGGACAAGGCCGCCGCGAAGGCGCGTCCCAAGCCCAAGGCGCAGGCCAACTTCACCGACCCCGACTCTCGGATCATGAAGAACAGCGACGGCGCCTACATCCAGGCATACAACGCCCAGGCCGTCGTGGACGAGAAGCACCAGGTCATCACCGCCGCCGACGTGACGACCAACCCCTCGGACGCGCTGAACTACACCACCATGCTCGACCAGTCGGCCCGGAACACCGGCCGCCACCCCAGGCAGGCGCTGGTCGACGCCGGCTACTGCTCCGAGGCCAATCTCAACGCCGCGAGGGACCGTCAACTGGTCTGCGGCACTGACACGTTCATGGCCACCGGACGACTGGCACACGACGAGCAGGTCCCGCCCGCACCGCGCGGACGGATACCAGCGAACGCCACGCTGAAGGAGCGGATGGCCCGCAAGCTGCGGACCAAGCCCGGCAAGGCCGCCTACAGTCGCCGCAAAGCCATCGTCGAACCCGTCTTCGGTCAGATCATGACCTGCCAGAACGGCCGCCAGCTCCTCCTGCGCGGAGAAGACGGCGCCCGCGGCGAGTGGCGCCTGCTGGCCGCCTGCCACAACCTCCGCAAGATCTTCCGACACGCTGGAACCGCCGGACTCGCCACCGTGCCCGGCTGATCAGCCGGGCCCCGGCCCCGTCAGGGCCCCGCCAGGCCGCACACCCGATGGGCAGAACCTCATCCCGGCCTCACCGCCGATCGGACGACCACGACTGATCCCACCGCCCACGGCCACCCGGCCAGTTGCCCGTTACTGACCCACGCTCCTAGGACAGGTGCGGCTAGGACAGGTGCGCTAGGACAGGTGCAGCGCTTCCAGCAGGGCGTCGATGAGCGTGCGGTCGTGGTCGTACGTCAGCCGCAGCCGGGCCGCGGCCGGGGGCAGCCAGACGAGGCGGTCGACCTCCGGGTTGGGGACGAAGGGCTCGTCGTCGACCGCCTCCGCCGCCCAGTAGTGCACCACCTTGGGGCGGCCCTTGGCGATGTAGCGGAGGGTGGGCAGCGCCGCGCCGGGGGCGCAGCCCATGCTGGTCTCCTCCGCCACCTCGCGGATCGCGCCTTCCAGCGCGTCCTCGCCGCGCTTCAGCTTGCCCTTGGGGTGCGACCAGTCGTCGTAGCGGGGGCGGTGCACGAGGGCGATCTCCAGCCGGCCGTCGTGCGGGGCGCGCCGCCAGAGCACGCACCCCGCCGCGAGGACCGTTCCGCCGGGCGCGCCCCCGCCGCCGTCGCCGCCGTCCGAGGTGTGGGAATTCCGCTGGCCCATCCGCCGTCTCGCCTCCCTGTTCCCACCGGTTGCCTGTATGTGCGCCGTCGCTGTTCCGTCAGGAGGCTCTGGCCGCCACCCGCCGCCAGATCCGGCCGAAGGCGAAGCGGGCCGCCTCGACCTCATGCCGCTGATCGGCGTGCAGCACCCCGAGCGCGTACGCGGTCGCCGGGGCGATCCGCGGCGTACGGGCGGCGGACGCGGCGGCGGCGGCCGCCGCGGCCGCGTCGCGGTGGCGCTCCAGCGCCTGCGCGGCGGCCAGCAGCCGTACGGACAGCGGCGGCTCGGCCTCGCCCGGCCCGGGGCCGTTCGGCCCGGCGCCGCTGGGCGCGGGTCCGCTCGGCTGCTGTCCCTGGTAGAGCACCTCCAGGGCGTAACGCCGCGCCCGCACCAGATGGCGCACCTGATGCCAGGGCGCGTCCTGGTGCTCGCTGGCGGGCGGGGCGTCGGCCGCCGGGGTCGCGGCGAGGCCGTGGACCAGCGCCTCCGCGTTGTACGGAAGCCCGGCGCGGCCCAGCGGCAGCGCCTCGACCGCCTCGATCAGCCGCCGGTTGGCCAGCTCGGCGAGCGGTGGCAGCACCTGCTCGGCGGGGCGCTCGGCGGTGGGCTCGTCGAGCGGCACCTCGGAAGCGAGCAGCGCGACGGTGTCCGCGACCGCGTGGAAGCGGGAGGAGCCGAGCGCCTGCAGGGCGGCGGTGTGGGCGCGGGTGCGGGCCAGGGTGAGCTGGCGCTCCAGCAGCGCTCCGGCGCGGGCCGCCCCCACGGTCAGCGCCCCGCCGCGGGGTTCTTCCTCGACGCCCGCCCGCTGATGGGCCGCGCCCCCCGACGGTCCGGATGTGCCGTGCTTGTCCTCCCGGTCGCCGCGGTCGCCCCGGTCGCTGTCTCCCCGGTCGCCGCGGTCTCCCCGGTCGCCCTGATCGCTGTCCCCCCGGTCGGTGCGGTCTGCCCGCTCGCCGCGCCGCCGTCCGGTCGGCACGGCGTCCTCGCCGGGCGCCGCCTCGGCGCCGCTGTTCGCGTCCGCCGGGCCGGGCCGCGCGCCGGCCCGTGCCCGCCTATCGCTTCGGGCGGCATCCCGGTGGCCTACCTGGACAGCCACCCGGCCCTCCAGGCGGCCGAGCGCTGCGGCTCGGTACGAGCAAGCGCGACCCG
>NZ_JBEXFG010000082.1:0-18797 GCF_040606675.1 Streptomyces sp. NPDC005393
GGGGACCGGCAACGTGCCCTCACGGAACCAGCGATACGCGGTCTGCCGATGCACACCGTTCGCTTCCGCCCACTCCGTAAGGTTCATAGACAAGACCATAACATCGCTTGAACCCGCTAACACTCACTCAATCGACCGCACGAGCGAACAGTTGAACACCCCCTCCCGTCCCGCCGCTTACTCCCCCTGGCCGCCGCCCGGACTCCCTCCGGGCGGCGGCCCTTCGCGGTTGCGGCGGTCCTTCGGGTTAGGGTCCGGGGGCATGGGGAAGATCGTGTGCCGCCACCGCCGCCGGCGTCACCCTCCTGCTCCTGGACACCCGCACCGGCAGCCCCGCCGAGCACGTCCACCTCGCCGACGGCTGGACCCGCTACGGCATCGTCCCCGACTACGCCGCCGACCCGGACGGCTCGCTCGAAGACTGCAGCTTCTTCTACAAACAACTCCCGCCCACCCCGTGTCTCCCCCAAGGCACCGCCCTCGATCTCGTCGCCAAAAAGGGGGAGCGGGCGTATGGTCTCGGCCATGAGGAGGCCGAGATGAGAAAGATCATCATGTCGATGTCGGTGTCCCTCGACGGCTTCATCGAGGGGCCCGAGCGTCAGATCGACTGGCATCTGGTCGACGATGAGCTGCACCGTCACTTCAATGAGCAGCTCAGCGGGATGGGGGCCTTCCTCAACGGGCGGGTTACCCATGAGCTCATGGCCGGGTTCTGGCCGACCGCTGATGCCGATCCCGCGAGTAGCGGGCCCATGGTGGAGTTCGCTCGTATCTGGCGGGAGATGCCCAAGGTTGTGTTCTCCCGGACGCTGGAGCGGGCCGAGTGGAACACCACCATCAAGCGGGATGTGGTCGTCGAGGAGATCAGGGAGCTCACGGCGCAGCCGGGCGGGGATCTGGCGTTGGGGGGTGCCGATCTCGGGACCTGCTTTCGGCGGCTGGGGCTGATCGATGAGTATCGGATCTATGTCCATCCGGTGCTCGTCGGCCGGGGCAAGCCGCTGTTCGAGGCGTCGGACGACCGGGCCGATCTGCGGCTTGTGGAGAGTCGGGCCTTCGGGAACGGGGTGGTGATGCTTCATTACCGGCGGGCCGCGTGAGGGCCGGGTGAGCGGTCGGGTGAGGGCCGCGCGAAACGTGGGGACTCCCTCGACGTCGTCGGCGTCCATCTGGTGGCCGGGGTCGTCGGCACCGTACTGATAGGCCTTTTCGCCACCGCCACGATGACCGGAGGCGCGTCGGGGCTGCTCTCCGGTGGCGGGCCAAGGCAGTTGGGCAAGCAGGTCGTGGCGGTGCTCGCGGTGGGGAGTTACGCGTTCGTCATGACGTACGGGATCGGGAAGCTGATCGACCGGTTCATGGGCTTCCGGGCCTCGGAGGAGCATGAGCGGTCCGGCCTCGACCTCGCCGTCCATGCCGAGAGCTCCTATGATCACGGCGTTCTGGGCCATGGTGTGCCCCAGAACGCCCACGCCCACCGCCCGCTGCCGCACTCCGACAGGACCCCGCTCACATGAAGCTGATCACGGCCATCATCAAGCCGTTCAAGCTCGATGACGTCAAGACGGCCCTGCGGGAGATCGGGGTGCAAGGCCTCACCGTCACCGAGGCCAGCGGCTTCGGCCGCCAGCTCGGCCACACCGAGGTCTACCGGGGCGCCGAGTACCGCATCGACTTCGTCCCCAAGGCGCGCATCGATGTGGTCGTGGAGGACGCCGAGGCGGAGCCGGTGATGGAGGCGATCACCAACGCCGCGCGCACCGGCCGGATCGGCGACGGCAAGGTCTGGGCCGTCCCGGTCGATGACGTGGTACGGGTCCGTACGGGCGAGCGGGGCCCCGACGCGGTCTGAGAGCCGGCCGCACCAGCCACCATGGACGCGCGGGTGCGCCGCGAAACCCACTCGCGGCGCGGCGCCCGCGCCCCGGCTCCGGGCCATTTGGCCGAGGCCGACGGCGGGCGGCCTGCTCAGACAGTGGTGGACGCGGCGCGGATGGTCTCGGCGCCCACCTCGATGTTCGCGAGCGCGACCCGGCGCCGACACAGATGGGAACTGTCTTACGCTGCCTTGTGCGTATCGAGTAACGCGGCCACTTGGGGAACGTCCGAGAACTCGTCCAGCCGGTCCAGCACAACGCGCACGCGTTCCGCTGTCCGCTCCGAGGCAACGTCTGCCGCGCCGACAGCGGGCCGACAGGAGGCCGCTATGCGGCCGGTCATGGCGGGAGGAGGTTGGGGGCGACACTCAGGACCTACGGGCCCGTCCGCGTGGTCAAGTCCACCGACCCGCTCATACCGCTGAAGTCGTCGGCATGGCCACCGTGCCAGTGCCCCAGATGCGCGGGTGGGCGGAGGTGACCGGACGAGTCGGCCCGGGGAAATTCGCGGGCGCGCGTGAGGCCTGCCGCAGTACGGTCGGGTGATGGACGACGAGGACGGCTACTTCGGAGACCGTGTCGCCGCGACGTACGACGAGTCGTCGGCGGACATGTTCGAACCGGGCGTCGTGGACGCGACGGTCGGCCTTCTGGCAGGGATCGGCGACGGTGGCCCGGCCCTTGAGCTCGGCATCGGGACGGGACGTATCGCGTTGCCGCTGGCACGCCGCGGAGTTCCGGTCCACGGCATCGATCTGTCGCGGGCGATGGTCGCCCGGCTGCGCGCCAAGCCGGGTGGCGACGCGATCGGCGTGACGATCGGCGACTTCTCGACGACGAAGGTGGACGGAACGTTCTCCGTCGCCTATCTGGTCTTCAACACGATCATGAATCTGACGACGCAGGCGGCGCAGGTGGCCTGCTTCCGCAATGTCGCGGCTCACCTTGAACCCGGAGGCTGTTTCGTCGTCGAGGTCACGGTTCCCGAGCTGAGAAAGCTCCCGGCCGGGCAGGACATCGTGCCGTTTCATGTGACCCCGACGAAGTGGGCGTTCGACGCCTATGACGTCGCCACCCAGGCGATGAGCTCGAACTATGTCGAGGTCGTCGACGGCCGGGGCGAGTACCGATCCATCCCTTTTCGGTATGTGTGGCCATCGGAACTCGACCTGATGGCTCAGCTCGCCGGGCTGCGGTTGCGTGAGCGGTGGGAGGGGTGGACGAGGGAACCCTTCACGAACGAGAGCCGCCGGCATGTTTCGGTCTGGGAGAAACCCGCCGAATGACCGCGCATCGCGTCATCCTTCGTCCAGGGGCTGCCGCACGGCGTGACCCGCGCCGTCCAGGAGGGGCCTGAACGGCGCGGGGGCATGTCCGGGTCCGGCCTGGGTCAGCCGGTGCAGCCGGGGACGGCTCCCGGGGGCCGGCAGTTGTCGGGTGTGTTGCTGAAGACGGCGGAGGTGACCAGGTTGACGGTGGATCCGGGCTGTTCGTAGATTCCGCCGCCGTCGCCGGGAGGAGGCACGGTGTTGCTGTAGACGTTGCTGTTGGTGAAGGTGGTGGTGCCGGCCTCGTTGTACAGCCCGCCACCCTGCGCGGTGGGGGCCGGGACGGTGACGTGGTTGGCCCTGATGACGGTGCCGTTCACGTGCAGCGTCGCAAAGTTGTAGAGGCCGCCGCCGCGGTTGCCCGCGTTGTTGGCGCTGATTCTGCTGTTGTTGATGGTGGCGTTGCCAAGGTTGTAGAAGCCGCCGCCGACGGTGGTGGCCGTGTTGTCGGAGACGACCGTACTGGTGAGGGTGGCCTCGTTGATGTTGAGGATCCCGGCGCCGCTGGCGATCGTGGTCCTGTTGAGGCTGACCGTGCTCGTTCTGAGATCCAGAATGCCGCTCGAGTCGTTGAGAATGCCCCCTCCGCCGAAGATCGCCCTGTTGTCGGACACGTTGGCGGACCGGCCGGTCAGGGTCCCGTCGTTCATGATTCCGCCGCCGACGGAGGCGTCGTTGTCGGTGACCTTGCTGCCGGCGTTGAGGAAGACGGCGCCGAAGTTGCGGAGGCCGCCGCCAGTGCTGTCCGCCTCGTTCTCCTTGAGGACGGTGGCTGCGTTCAGGATCAGTGTCCCGTCATCGAGGACGATGATGCCGCCCCCGTCGATGAAGTGTCCGTTGCGCACCGTGACGCGGTTGAGGGTGAGCTTGCCGGATGGACCGTCCACTTGGAAGATGCGGAAGTCCGTCGCCGCGGTGGCCGCTCGCTCGATGGTGGAGTTGAAGCCGTTGATGGTGATGTCGTTGATGATGTTGGGCATCGCGTTGTCCCCGATGGCCTGTGCGTCGGTGACCGAGTAGGTGCAGTTGGGGGCGAGGTCGATGGTGCCGCCGCTGACGTTGGCGGCGATGATGGCCGCTTGGAGTGCGGGGACGTTGCAGGCGATGGCGGCGTGGGCCTGAGTCGGGACGGCGGCCAGGGCCAGCCCGAGAACGAGGGCGGCCAGACCGCCGCCCGTCTTCCTTGTGATGCGCACGGCTCTGCTCCTTGCGTCGAGGAGTCGAACGGATCGGAAACCCATGTCCGATCTGTTTCGCTTGAGCCGATTGAATCGAGTGTAAAGGGAAGTTAAAAGTCGCGCAGCAGTGTCATTCGAGGCAGAGATGGGCAAAGGTGGTTAATGTGAAATATATATAACCCCGTGAGTCCGCCCCGGCTCGCGCCTACCGCTTGGCTGTTCAGCCTTGCGGCTTCACGCCCTTGGCCACCTTGTCCACCGCGTTCCGGGTGTCACGAGACAGCGGGCGGACCTACGGGCCCGTCCGCGTGGTCACTTCCAACGACCCGCTGGTACCGCTGATGACGTCGTCGGCGTGGCCACTGGGCCAGTGCCACAGGTGCGCAGGCGGTCGAAGGTGACCGCCAACAGCCGAAGCCAACACGGCCCGTGCCCGTGCGTGTGCGGCCGATGGATCGCCGGGAAGCCGGACGGCCGTCTCGTCGTCCGGCGAGCTCCAGCCGCACGACTCCCGAGCCATCCGGCCCCGCAGCAGCACGCAGCCGCGCCCCCGCCGTATCCACACCGACCAGCCTCAGCGCGTCGCCCAGCTCGGCCGCCGCTTCCCTCGCGTTCCGCCAGCCGCTCACGTAGTCCACTCCGCGCACCCACATCCCGGCTTCCAGGTGCCGCCTCATCGTCGAACCTGTCGTCCCCAGGCTCGCACTTTCGCTCAATCCCCCTTCCGTGCAGGCCATCTGACAAGGTGCCGGGTTGCCGAACGAGAGCATGACGACGACCCCGGTACCATCGATACCGGGCTTCGTCCCCAGCCGGACCACCCCGGAAGCTGTCTAGGCGAGGGGTGGTCCGGCGTTGCTTTTGGGGTTGTTTTGCCTGTTCCAGTCGGGGCCGACCTCAGTACCGCTGTCGGCCGCCGGGGTAGCGGGTCCGCTCTCGACACGGAGGAGGGTCGTTCGGGACCGGTTCGCCGCCGAGCGCGTAACACAACGCGGCGTGCAACTGCTCGGCTTCGACCACGGTCAGCACCAGCGAAGCCAGGGCAGCCCGACCGGGGCGACGTACGTGAAGCGGCAGTTCAAGACACCCGTCCTTTCCGGAGTGCAGGCCACAGCCCGGCGCCGGACCGACTTGCCAGCCCTCTGACATGCCTGGCCGGGTATGGCTCATGCGAACCCCCCGCCCCTCAGCGTTGGTCCCTCTTCCGGGCTGCTCTCCGGGTCGCTGCCGTCACCAGCGGGCAGCCGCCCGCCCCGGCTCTCGGCGACCCGCAGCGCGTCGCGCAGTGCCTCAGACAGGCACTTGACCAGGAACCGCAGTTCCTCCATGCCGACCTGATGGTCAACAAGCATCTTGTCCGTGTGGCCGAGGAGTTCAGAGCCGACCTTGAGCTGAACTTCTTCCATCTCATCGGCCAGCTTCGACAGATGACTACTACTGCCCTCGTCCGACACGAGGTAACAGCGCTTCCCGGCCGGGCTCGGCCATGGCAGCAATCGGGGACGCATGCTCACCTCGCCGCCGCCTGCACGATGTGGGCCTCGTGCTGCCTGTCATGGGCTACCACATAGGGCGGGACAAGGCCGGTGTCCGTGGCACCTCGCCCGTGCGGCAACCACACGTACGCCACAGGCACACGCGCGAGACGAACCGTAGGTGCGTCCATACACCGCAAGGCGGGCAAGGGCGCGATGGCACGATGACGGCCCGGTGCGGGCAGTAACACCCCCAGCAGCCATTCCATGAGTCCGGCGATACGCTCTTGCACCTTGACGCTCCTTCACAGCGTTGACCACGCTCCCGGGCCGCCTGCAACGGTCGCGGGAGTTCTTTTCGCGATCATCGCGCTGTGATCAGGACGTAGGAACCTCCCCTAAACCCCACTTGGGGACGTCCCGCGTCGGGTAAAACGTCCCTAGTGCCGTCCTGACATGTAGGGAGAGACTCAGGTGCCGAACGAGAGGCTACGTGCCGTCATGGCATCCGGAGGCTGGACGTACGCCACCCTCGCGGAAAGGGTCGAGGTAGACCCCAAATCCGTTGAAAGATGGGTCAACCTCAACCGTACGCCGCGACGCGGCACGGCCATCCTGGCAGCAGAAACGTTAGGAGAAGACGTGCACGCCCTATGGCCAGCGCTCCGCCAAGCGCGCCCCGCACGCGCGGTCAGCCCCGAGCTGGTGGCGCTCTACAACCAGCGCGCAGACATCCCCGTGTCCACGTTGGTGGAGATGCTGACGCAGGCCCGCGAACGGATTGACGTACTCGTGTACGCCGCCGTCTTCCTGCACGAGGCATACCCCCGCCTCAACGATCTTCTGCAGGAGCGGGCCGCCCAAGGCTGCGCCGTACGTATCGCGGTCGGCGACGCTGACAGCCCCAACGTCCAGCAGCGAGGCCAGGAAGAGAAGTTCGGCCACGGCATCGAGTCACGCTGTCGACTCGCCCTCATGCACTACCGCCCCCTCATCGGCACCCCGGGCGTCGAGGTTCGGACTCACGGAACGACCCTCTACAACTCGCTCTACCGGGCAGATGATCAAGCCATGGTCAACGCCCACGTATGGGGCGTGAACGCGTACGCAGCTCCCGTCTGGCACCTCCGCCGACACGGTAAGGGCGGCATGTTCGACACCTACGCCCAGAGCTTCGACGCCGTGTGGGCGACAGCGACGCCGGTACAGGAAGGCTGACCCATGGCGCGGACCGAATACTACGGCGATCCGGACGCGCCCGAGCCGAACAGCTTGGTTGTCGCCGCATCCGCTGTCGTCACCGACGAGACCGGACGTATCCTGCTCCAGCGCCGCCGCGATAATGATCTTTGGGCGCTGCCTGGCGGCGGCATGGAGATGACCGACTCCCTGCCGGGAACGGCTGTCCGTGAGGTCAAGGAAGAGACCGGACTCGACGTAGAGATCACCGGACTCGTCGGCACATACACCGACCCACGTCACGTCATCGCCTACACGGACGGTGAGGTCCGTCGACAGTTCAACGTCTGCTTCACCGCCCGCATCGTCGACGGTCAGCTCGCGATCTCCGACGAGTCCACGGAACTCCGCTTCGTCCCACCGGAGGAACTTGCCGAGTTGTCCATGCACCACACACAGCGGCTCCGACTCCGCCACTTCCTGGAACACCGCGACCGGCCATATCTCGGCTGACCCATGAACAACCAGGTCAGGCCCGATCAACACGGACCAGCACGCCGGTCCAGGACCACGAGACGCTAGCCCCTTGGCCATGGTCAGGGGGCTAGCGGTGGTTCCAGGGGCCGTGTCAGTCTTGCTTGGGTCCGGTCTGCTGGACGACCTCGAAGGACCACAGGGTGGACCCGGAGGCGGCGGGCTTCTGCTGCGGGGCGTCCTCGCCGCCGCGCTGGTGGGCGGCCTTCATGGGGCCCTCCATCCAGGCCTGGAAGTTCTCCTCGCTGCGCCACCTCGTGTAGACCAGGTACGTGTCAGTCCCCTCGACCGGGCGCAGCAGCTCGAACCACTCGAAACCGTCGGAGTTCTCCACGGCCCCGGCGCGCGAGGCGAAGCGCTTCTCCAGCACCTCGCGCTGCTCCTCGGGCACGGTCAGGACATTGATCTTCACGATGCTCATGGCCCCATCTTGCCTCACGGTGTCGGGGTCGGCGGTCGGTGCCATGCCGCACCTCACGCGGCCCGGTGCGCGTCGAGCAGCGCGGCGACCTGGGGAACGTCGGAGAACTCTCCCAGTCGGTCCAGAACGACGCGCACACGGTGCGCGGTGCGCCTCGAGGCGACGTCAGCGGCGATGGTGATGACGCGCTCCGCGACGGCCGCTGCCTCCTCCGGCTCGTTCGCGTCAGCGAGAGCGACAGCGAGCCAGGAGACCTTCCGCGAGAGCCCGCATCGCCGGTTGTGCGTCTCCTGCTTTGGTGTGCGCCCACGCCAGGCGGTCAAGGTAGAGCGCGCGGGCTTTCGGCGGTGCGTCGCTCTCCACGCCGGTGAGCGCAGCGCGAGCAAGCGTCACCCCCTCGGCTTCCCGCCCGGTATTGCTGAACTGGTACGCCAGCGATCCGGCGAGGTTGCCCGCCAATAAGGGGTCCTCCGCCTGTCGCGCCGCGCTCAGCCCCAGCCGGTAAATGCGCTCCGATTCGCCGTACTGTCCGGCATCGCCGGCGATCCATCCAGCGATCTGCGCGAGTTCTCCGATCTGGACGAGAAGAGCGCGCTCCACTTCTCCGCCATGGCTGCCTTCTCGGTACAGGCGGACAGCCGAGCGGAGTTCCCTCAACGCGGGGCGGATGAGATCGCCGCCCGCGAGCACATCGTCGGCGAGCCTCAATGCGTGCACCCGCTGGCGCAGATCGTGCACCGTCCTCATGCCGATGCGTCGTCCTGTGCCGGCAGGCAGCGGTGCCAGAGGGTCTTGAGCGGGCAGATAATCCGCCAACGTCGGCAACGGTGGCTCACTGGGTCTCCAAGGCTCCGTCAGCGCGTTCTGCGGGACGCCTAACGCGGCGGCGATGAAGGGAAGCCATTCGCGTGGCGTCCGCTTCCCGTTCTCGTAGCGGCTGATTTCCTGCCGCCCTATCGGGTCTCCGCTGATCCCCGCCGCGCGGCAGGTCTCGCGTGCCAGCCGCGCCTGGCTCCACCCGAGCTCTTCGCGCAGACGGCGGATGTGGGCCCCGATATCGCTGGTCATGCCCCCATTCTGGCCGACAGGTGGCCAACAGCGGGCCGCTATGCGGTGACTCGTCAGCCGGGTGAAGTTGGGCGATACGGAAAGAGACCCCCGCGACCGGGCGAACGGTCCGGGGGCATGGCCATCGCCACCAGGAGCGACAACGTGACGGACACTAGTCCAGCGACCCCGCGCGCCAACACCCCGGCCCACGGCGACTGCGACTGCGACTGCGCCGCGCTGTTACGGCAGCAAGCCGACGCCCGGCGTGCCGGTGACCACAGCCGGGCGACCGACTGTGTCGTTCGGCTTCAGCGGCGTCACCAGGGCCCGCTCCACCGTGAGGTCGCCTCGTGAGGGGGCGCCCCATGATGACGCTGCGGGTGTCACGGGACGGCGGGCGGACGTACGGGCCGACCCGGGTCGTCAGGGCCGCCGATCCGGTGAGGCCGCTGACGCCGCTCGCGTCGGCTGTGTGGCCGCCGTGTCAGTGCCCCGGATGCGTAGCTCGTCGTAGGTGACCGCCGCGGAGCCTCGCGCGGGCGGGGGCCGGGCGGCGGAGTGTGCCCCGCGCCGTCCGGGAGGTGCCCGGACAGCGCGGGGCCCGATGGGGGCGGTATGGGTCAGCCGACGCAGCCGGGGACGGCTCCGGGGGGCCGGCAGTTGTCGGGGCTGTTGTTGAAGACGCTGGACTGCACCAGGTTCACGGTGGATCCGGGCTGTTCGTAGATTCCGCCGCCGTCACCGGGCGGAGCCACGGTGTTCTGGTAGACGTTGGACCTGGTGAGGGTGGCGGTGGAACTCTCGTTGTACAGCCCGCCACCGTGTGACGTGAGGGCGGGGACAGTGACGTGATTGGCCATGAGGACGGTGAGGTTCAGGTTGAGCTGCGCCGTGTTGTTAACGCCACCGCCCCTGTTGGCCGCGTTGTTGTCGCTGATTCTGCCCGAGGTGAAGGTGGCCCTGCCGTGGTTGGAGAGGCCGCCGCCGCTGTTGCCGGCCGTGTTGCCGGAGATGACCG
Source organism: Streptomyces sp. NPDC005393 (assembly GCF_040606675.1). Classification (NCBI taxonomy): domain Bacteria; kingdom Bacillati; phylum Actinomycetota; class Actinomycetes; order Kitasatosporales; family Streptomycetaceae; genus Streptomyces; species Streptomyces sp. NPDC005393. The sequence continues at coordinate 10,064 of NZ_JBEXFG010000082.1, forward strand.
TGTTGGTGAAGGTGGTGCGGGGGTCGCCGTTCCAGACACCGCCGCCCTCCTCGGTCGTGGCGGTGTTGCCGCTGACCACGCTCGAGCGGAGGGTGAGAAAACCGTTCACGTTGTTGAGGATGCCACCTCCGGAATCCAGTGCGGTGTTGCCCGACACGTTGGTGGACTGGGCGGTTACCTCCCCTTCGGAGAAGATGCCGCCGCCACCGATGGCCTCGTTGGTGGTGATCTTGCTTCCGCTGTTGAGGAAGACGTGGCCGTCGTCGTTCCGGATGCCGCCGCCGTTGACGGTGGCCATGTTCTCCTTGACGACGGCGTTGGCGTTGAGGGTCAGCGTCCCCTCGGAGTTGACGAGGATGCCCCCGCCGTCGACGGGGGCATGCCCGTTGCGCACCGTGACGTTGTTGAGGGTGAGCTTGCCCGAGGGGCCGTCCACCTCGAAGATGCGGAAAAGTGTCACCGCGGTGGCCGCGCGTTCGATGGTGGAGTTGGCTCCCTTCAGGGTGATGTCGTTAACGATGACGGGCATCGCGTTGTCGCCGATGGCCTGCGCGTCGGTGACCGAGTAGGTGCAGTTGGGGGCCAGGTCGATGGTGCCGCCGGTGCCGTTGGCGGCGACGATGGCCGCCTGGAGGGCGGCGACGTCGCAGGGGATGGCCGCCTGGGCCTGAGTCGGGACAGTGGCCAGGGCCAGCCCGAGGACGAGGGCGGCGAGTCCGCCGCCCGTCTTTCTGGTGATGCGCACGGCTCTGCTCCTTGGGTCGAAGGGGCGGAAACGGGCCGGAATTTCATGTCCGATCTGTTTCTCTTGAGCCGATTGAATCCGGTGTAAGGGGAGGTTAAAAGGCGCGCGAAGTGCCATTCGGGGCATTGGTAGGCACAGGTGGTTAATGTGATGTATGCCTAATCACGTGAATCCGCTCCGGCTCACGCCCATCGCGTGGTCTGGCTGTTCAGCCGTGCAGCTTCAGACCCTTGGTCACCTTGTCCACCGCGTTCCGCGGCCCGTACACCGCGAGGCCCACCAGGTTCAGTTCGTGCGCCTCGACGGCCCGTACCGTCGCTCGGTTGTCGTCCTCGTTGTCGGTGCGGAAGAGATCCTCCGTGTAGAGGGCCGCCGTCAGGCCACGGGAGAGGGCGCGGGTGTGGGTGCGGGCGAGGGCGGGGGCGTCGGCGGCGTAGACGACGACCGGCTCGCGGAACATCGGCAGGTAGGTGTTGCCCGAGGCGTCCTCGTACGGCTTGCCGACGATCTCGCCCGTGGCGTGGGCGAGACCGCTGCAGACAAAGGCCGTCACATTCAGCTTCTGCCAGTCGGCGAGGTCGGTACGGACGATGACGGCGATCTTGGTGTCGAAGCGCATGGGCATCACCCTCGTCGTCGCCTGGCCGGCCGTCTTGAACGCTGGTGCGAGAAGGTGCAGCCGTTCGTGCCCTGCCCCGTCCCGGAGGTGCCCGGACGGGGCAGGGCCTGGTGGCGGCCGGTGTGCGTCAGCCGGAGCAGCCGGGGACGGCTCCGGGGGGCCGGCAGTTGTCGGGGGTGTTGCTGAAGACGGAGGAGGTGACCAGGGTCACGGTGGATCCGGGCTCTTCGTAGATCCCGCCGCCGTCGCCGGGGGGAGCCACCGTGTTCTGGTAGACGTTGCTGCTGGTGAAGGTGGTGGTGCCGGTCTCGTTGTACAGCCCGCCACCATGGGAGGTGGCGGCCGGGACGGTGACGTGGTTGGCCCTGACGGTGGTCTGGTTCACATTGAGCGTCCCGGCGTTGTAGAGGCCGCCGCCGAGGTTGTCCGCCTCGTTGTCGCTGATTCTGCCGGAGTTGATCGTGGCGGTGGCGAAGCTGAAGTTGAAGAAGCCGCCAGCGCGGTTGACGGCCGTGTTGCCGGAGACGACCGTGCTGGTGAGTGTCGCCTCGTTGCCGTTGACGATCCCGCCGCCGTTGTCGAGTGTGGCCCTGTTGAGGCTGACCGTGCTCGTTCTGAGATCCAACGTGCCGGTCGCGGTGTTGAAAATGCCCCCTCCGGAGGCCGCCCTGTTCTCGGACACGGTGGCGGACCGGGCGGTCAGGGTCGCGCGGTTGATGATTCCGCCGCCGGCGGCGCCGGCCTCGTTGTCGGTGACTCTGCTGCCGGCGTTGAGGAAGACGGCGCCATCGTTGAGGATGGCGCCACCAAGGCCGTCCGCCTCGTTCTCCCTGACGTCGGTGGCGGCGTTCAGGATCAGCGTCCCGCCCGCGTTGACGAGGATGCCGCCACCGTCGGCGAAGTGTCCGTTGCGCACCGTGACGCGGTTGAGGGTGAGCCTGCCGGAGGAACCGGCCACTTGGAAAATGCGGAAGTCCGTGGCCGCGGAGGGGTCCCGTTGGATGGTTGAGTTGAAGCCATTGATGGTGATGTTGTTGGTGATGACGGGCATCGCGTTGTCACCGATGGCCTCGGCGTCGGTGACCGAGTAGACGCAGTTCGGGGCGAGGTCGATGGTGCCGCCGCTGACGTTGGCGGCGACGATGGCCGCTTGGAGCGCGGGGACGTTGCAGGGGACTGGGGCGGCGTGGGCCTGAGTGGGGATGGCGGCCAGCGCCATGCCGAGAATGAGGGCGGCCAGACCGCCGCCCGCTCTTCTGGTGATTCGCACGGCTCCTCCAAGGGTGGGGGGATGAGCCGATTGAATGCGATGTAAGGGCGTATTAAAAGGCGCACAATAGGCTATTGGGTGCAGTGGTGGTTAATGTGACATATGGTTAACGCTCTTCCTGTCGGCGTGACACGGCACAATGGGACTGTGACCGCAGTCGGCGAGGGGGAGAAGGGCCCGGAGGACTGGGTCCGGTACTGGCGGGATCCCGACCGGCCCGTCGAGGCCATGCACGCGCACTTCTTCAGCCACCGCTTCCATCCCCACAGCCATGACGCCTACTCCTTCGCCGTCACCGAGATCGGCGCCCAGCGCTTCCGGTGCCGGGGCGCGCTGCGTACCAGCGGCGCGGGCATGGTGATGGTGTTCAATCCGGATGATCCGCATGACGGGGAGGCGGCCGCCGAACTCGGTTATAAGTACCGCATCGTGCACTTCGGCCCCGATGTGGTGCGGAATGTTCTCGCCGATGCGTCCGGCACCGTGGACAGCCGTGTCGCCCTGCCGCTGTTCGATCAGCCCGTGCTGTCCGATCCCGTCCTCGGCCGCGCCCTGATACGGCTGCACACGGCTCTCGTCGACGGCGCCGGCCCGCTGGTCCGGGACGAGCGGCTCACCGCCGCCGTCGGCGCGATGGTGCGGCGCAGCGCCACGCGCTCCGTACGCGCCCGTGCGCTCCCGGCCGGTGGCGGCGAGCAGGCGCGGGCCGCGCGGCGGGCGCGGGCGGTGCTGGAGGAGGCGTACGCGGAGGAGATCCCGGCGGCGCGGCTCGCGGAGGCGGCCGGGTGCAGCCGGTTCGCGCTGTACCGGGCGTTCCGCGCCGAGTACGGGATGGCGCCGAGCGACTTCCAGCGGCAGTTGCGGCTGCGCCGGGCGCGTGGCCTGCTGGTGACGGGCCATACGGCGGCGGAGGCGGCGGCCCAGGCGGGGTTCGCCGACCAGAGCCACTTCCACCGCTGGTTCGTCCGCTGCTTCGGGGTCACCCCGGGGACATTTCAGCGCGCGGCGGGTCCCGATTCGCGGTGCACCCCGCACCCCTGGTGAAATTGGCCCGGATCGTACGACGCACACTCGAGCGCAAGCACCCCGCCAAAGCCTGACATCTTTCGGACAACCCCGGACGACGGTCAGGTGAAGAGGGGGTGTGCCGCGTCTGAGAAGAGGGCTCAGTAGGGTCTCAAACATCCGAATTGGTGAAGAGCGCGAGTGGGGGAGCGGCAGGGCGTGGCGAACGTGGAGCGAAGCGGACTGGGGAGAACCCCGGGCACGGGGCCGGGCCCCGGTGCCGTCGGGGCGCGGACGTCACGGACCAGGATGGTGCTCGCAGCCCTGTGGCTCCTGGCAGGCCTGCTGGCGGCCCGTCAGGCGGCGGCCGTGCTGCGGCGGCCACCCGACCAGCGCCTGACCGACCTGGAGACCTGGATCGGCGCCCATGGGGTGCTGCATGTCAGCGGGTCGCTGTACGACGGGGATGCCTTCACCGGCACGCCGTTCTCCGGGCTCGTCCTCAAGCCGCTGACCCGGGCCGCCGAACAGAGCCTCGGCGTCGCCTGGACCTTCGGCACCCTGCTGCTCGTCGTGGTCCTCGGCCTGGTCGTGGCCCGCGCCCTGCCGGGCCCTGTCTCCCGCCGCACCTCGCTGCTCGCCGCGCCGCTGGCCATCTGCCTGCTGGTGCTGTCGCTGCCGGTACGGAACACCTTCACGCTCGGTCAGACCAGCATCATCCCGGTGCTCCTGGTCGTCCTCACCGTGCTGCCCAGGACCTCCGGGCGGCAGGCGGGCGTCCTCATCGGCGTCGCCGCGGCGCTGCAGCCCGCGCTGCTGCTGTTCGCCGTCGTCATGTGGCTCGTCGGACGCCGCCGCGCCGCGGTGCTCGCCGGTGCCACCTTCGCCGGGTGCACCGCGCTCGCCTGGGCCGTGATGCCGCGTGACTCCTGGACGTACTGGGTGCACCACATCGGCGGCGCCGGGCTCGGCGCGCCCGCCGACAGCCTGGCCAACCAGTCCCTGCACGGACTGCTGCTGCGCATCGGGCTCGAGGGCCCGGTCGAGCTGACGCTGCTGGCGGCGCTCGCGGTCACCGTCGCGGTGATCGGTCTGCGGCGCGCGGCGCACTACGCGCAGGACGGCCAACTCCTGCTCGCCGCGGCCATCACGGGCAGCGTGGCGCTCGCGGTCTCGCCGACCTCATGGCAGTACCAGCAGCTGTGGATCCTGCTCGCGGTCGTCGGCCGGGTCGGCCGGCGCGCCGCGGACCGGCTGGTGTGGCCGGTGCTGGTGGTGCTGGCGATGACGCTCAACCGCACCGCGCTGCTGCCCGACATCCAGGTCCTCGGCCATGTCGGCTACAACGCGCCCCTGCTGGCCGCGCTCGCCGCCGCCTGTCTGGTGCCGTTCGTCTCCCGCACCTCGCCGCAGTGGGACAACCCGGTCCCGACACCGGTCGCGGAGCCCGCGAAGAGCCGCTTCGCCTGGGTGCCTCTGCTGCGCTTCGTCAAGCGGCCGCTGTCCCGCCCGAACCTGATGCTGGAGCTGATGCTCATCCGCGTCGGCTACTTCGCGTACTCGTGGATCCGCGGCCACGCGCCCGACGAGCGCAGCGTCGCCGAGGGTCACGGCGACCAGGTGCTCACCCTCGAGGGCTGGCTGCACATCGACATCGAGCATGGGTTCAACGCCATCGTGGCGGACACGTCATGGCTGAAGCACACCATGAACTGGTACTACAGCACCTTCCACTTCCTGATCCCGCTGTCCCTGCTGGGCTGGCTGTATCTGCGCCGCCCGGCGACCTACCGATGGGCCCGTACGCCGCTGGCGTTCGCCACCCTGCTCGCCCTGATCGGCTTCTGGCTCTACCCGCTGGCCCCGCCGCGGCTGATGGGCCTCGGCTACGTCGACACGGCCCACGGCCCGCAGGACCTGAAGAACCCGGACTTCGGCGCGCTGACCAAGCTGTCCAACCAGTACGCGGCCATGCCCTCACTGCATGTGGGGTGGTCGCTGTGGTGCGGGGTCGTCATCGCGATCGTGGCGCCGTACGTCTGGATGAAGGTGCTCGGGATGCTGTACCCGCTGCTGACCACGGCGGTCATCGTGGGCACCGCGAACCACTATGTGCTCGACGCGATCGGCGGCGCGGCCATCGTGTCGGCCGGGTTCGGGTTGCAGTATCTGCTGCTAGGGATCGGCAGGCGGCCCGTCGAGGAGGCACCGGGGCCGCTGGCGGAGACGGTGAGCGGGGTGGCGGCCCGGGTGCGGGGGGTCGTCGGGCCACGGCGGAGTCCGGAGGCGGACGTGGAGAAGTCCGCCGACGCCGCGAAGCCGGCCGCGACCGCCGCCACCGCCGATCCCGCTGACGCCGAGCCGGCCGACGCCTCGCGTTGAAGGGTGTGACCCACAGGTCTAGCGTGGTGAAAAGGGGTGAAAACACCAGGCAGCCTCGGGGGTCCCGACCAAGGAGGGATCAAGGATGTCCCTGGTAACGGCCGCTGCGGCGGTGGCGGCGTCGTTGGCCATCGTGTCACCCGCCGTGTCACCCGCCGTCTCACCCGACATGTCACCCGCGGACAACCCGCCGAACCCCGCGGCCTTCGTCCTCGAACGGTTCCAGCCGGCATCCCAGGCCCATGGTCAGAGTGGCGCGGTGACGTACGACAAGGCGCTCGTGCCCACGACGGCCGTAGTGGTCGTCGCGGAGATGCGGATTCCGCATGGGATGCGGGATCACGATCATCACCACGAGATGCATGACGAGGGGCAGCGAGATCACAGGAAGCCGTACGGCGGTACGTACGTCTTCCTGGCCCTGCGCGGCGTCGCGCCGAACCACCACTTCGGGATCCACGTCCATACGAAACCGTGCGGCACCACGCCCGACTCGTCGGGGCCGCACTACCAGAACGTGAAGGACCCGAAGCAGCCATCGACCAACCCGAAGTACGCCAACCCGCGCAATGAGGTGTGGCTGGATCTCACCACGAACGGGCGCGGCGACGGCCGCTCCCAGACCGTGGTGAAGTGGCACTTCAGGCCCGGTGAGGCGCGTTCGGTCGTGATCCACGAACATGCGACCAGTACGCAGGCGGGCAAGGCGGGCATGGCCGGCGACCGGGTGGCGTGCGTCAACGTGCCGTTCAAGTAGGGCCTCAGGCTTCAGGGCCTCAGGGGTCCGTGGGCCGGGGGCTCGGCAGCCGGCACCGCAGCGACCTTGACGTCGGCGTGGCGGGTGACGGCCCAGTAGCCGTCGTCGTCGAAGCCGGCGAGGCCGTGCGGCTGGGCGTTCCACCACACGGGGACGGTCTGCCGCAGCCGTGCGTACTCCGGGAGTGGCACACGGCGCTGGTGGAGATCGGGGCCGGTGAGGTCAAAGCCTTCGGGGAGCGCTGGACAGGGCATCGGCCACTCCAGATCTGACGGCCTATCAGAGGCAGAGGTGCCCAGACGCTAGTAACGGGTTCTCAAGTAGCAAGAGAGAAGGCGGCCATTGTTGCCGCCGGCGGGACACCTCGGGCTCCGCGTAACCCATGCACGACCCTTGTGCCGCCGGGCCGGGCCTCAGCAGACTGGGCGGGTAACTAGAACGCGTACCAGTTCCGGGCGCGGGCGCTGCCGGGGCCCCCGCGGACGCGAGGAGAGGACGAGACAGTCATGGCCGCGGAACCCGTCATCGTCGAAGCCGTACGCACCCCCATCGGCAAGCGCGGAGGCGCGCTCGCCAATCTCCACCCCGCCTGTCTGCTCGGCGAGACCTACCGCGAACTCCTCGCCCGTACCGGCATCCAGCCCGACTGCGTCGAGCAGATCGTCGGCGGTACGGTCACCCACGCGGGCGAGCAGTCGATGAACCCCGCGCGCAACGCCTGGCTGGCGATGGGCCTGCCGTACGAGACCGCGGCGACGACGGTGGACTGCCAGTGCGGCTCCTCGCAGCAAGCCAACCACATGGTGGCCAACATGGTCGCCACCGGCGTCATCGACATCGGCATCGGCTGCGGCGTCGAGGCCATGTCGCGCGTGCCGCTCGGCAGCGGCTCCAAGCACGGGCCGGGCAAGCCGTTTCCGGACGAGTGGAATGTGGACCTGCCCAATCAGTTCGAGGCGGCCGAGCGGATCGCCCGCCACCGCGGACTGACCCGTTCGAGCGTCGACGCGCTCGGGCTCATCTCCCAGGAGCGGGCCGCGCGGGCATGGGCGGAGGAGCGGTTCAAGCGCGAGACCTTCGCCGTGCAGGTGCCCACGACGGAGGAGGAGCAGGCGGCCGGGCAGGGCATGTGGCGGGCTGTCGACCGGGACGAGGGGCTGCGCGACACCAGCACGGAGGCGCTGGCCAGGCTGAAGCCCGTCATGCCGACCGCCGTGCACACCGCGGGCAACTCCTCCCAGATCTCGGACGGCGCGTGCGCGGTGCTGTGGGCCTCCAAGCGGATGGCCCGCGCCCTCAAACTGCGCCCCCGCGCCCGGATCGTGGCCCAGTCCCTGGTCGGCGCCGATCCGCACTTCCATCTGGACGGGCCGATTGACGCGACCCGGACGGTGCTGGGCAAGGCCGGGATGACGCTGCAGGACATCGATCTGGTCGAGATCAACGAGGCGTTCGCCTCCGTGGTGCTGTCGTGGGCGCAGGTCTTCGACCAGGACCTGGAGAAGGTGAATGTGAACGGCGGTGCCATCGCGCTCGGCCACCCGGTGGGGGCCACGGGGGCGCGTCTGATCACCACGGCGCTGCATGAACTGGAGCGTGCGGACAGGGAGTTCGCGCTGATCACCATGTGCGCCGGGGGCGGGCTCGCGACGGGGACGATCATTCAGCGGCTGTGACGGGTCTGCTCAGTCCGCCCCGGTGGCGGTGCTGGTGCCGGTGACGAGGGCGCGGAGGGCGGGGCGCAGGGCGGCGGCGAGTTCGTCGGGGGAGGCGCCGCGTAGACCGTCGAGGTCCGTCAGCTGTCGAGCAGCCATCTCCCACCAGGGTTGGTGCTCCAGCGGCGGACGGGCCCGGTGCGCGCGCTGCCCCCTATGGGTAACACGCGCTCGGGCGGGGGGCTGTCCACCGCTCAACAGGCCGCCAAGTTCCTCGGCGCCAGCGCGCTGGCCGGTGCTG
>NZ_JBEXFG010000083.1:0-18503 GCF_040606675.1 Streptomyces sp. NPDC005393
GACCGGGGTGACCCAGGCGGCCCTCTTCGCGCTGGAGACCGCCCTCTTCCGGCTCGTCACCTCCTTCGGCCTCACCCCGGCCTTCCTGACCGGCCGCCCCACACCGGGAACCAGCGGCTCAGATCCTCCTCGATCCGCAGCTCGTCCCCCAGCAGCGCCCGCACCTGGAGTTCCAGGCCGCTGTCCCGCTTCTCTCCGCCGCCCGGCAGCGGTGCGAAGGGGTAGAAGGTGCCCCGTTTGTAGAGGTACACCAGGGCGAGCGAGCGCCCCGTCGACGCGTTGTGGAAGCCGATCAGCGAGCACAGCAGCTGAGGGCCGAAGCCCGCGTCCTGGAGCAGCGTGTTGACCGCGTGCAGATCGTTGACCAGGCTCGCCACATCGTCCGGCGCCTGGTGGGCGAGCAGCCAGGTATAGCCGTATCCGTCCTGGCTGAACTCCACGGGCACACCGCCCCGGTCCGTATCCGCGTCCAGCAGCTCTCCCACATCCCGCTGGATCCGGGCGAAGGCGCCGCCCTCCACGCTGGCGAAGCACACCGACCCCTGCCCCGTGGGGGTGAAGCCGGTCTCCGCCTCCAGGGTGACCGCGGCCCCCGGCAGCCCGAACAGACGGTCGAGATCGGGCCGCACGGGCTTGGTGCGGCCGAGGATGGCGTCCCAGAATCCCATGCGCCCTCAGCCCCTCCCCGCCTGGCCCAGCTGTGCGGAGATGCGGGCCAGCTGCTGGAGCCGCTGCTCCAGCGTCGGATGCGAGGAGAACAGCCGGCTGATGCTCTTCCCGGACAGCGCCGGGGCGAAGAAGAAGGCGTTGAACGGCTCGACCTTGCGCAGATCGCGCGTGGGGATGCGGGCCATCTGCCCCGTCACCTTGGTCAGCGCGGCGGCGAGCGCCGAAGGCCGCCCGGTCAGCAGCGCACCGGCGCGGTCGGCGGACAGTTCGCGGTAGCGGGACAGCAGCCGGGTCAGCAGAAAGCTGATCGCGTAGATCACGGCGCTGACCAGCGGGATGATCAGCACCGCGATGCCCGCGTTGTTGTTCCGGCTGCCGCGGCTCAGCCCGCCCCACAGGGCGGCGCGGGTCATGATGCCCGCCAGGACGCCGAGGAAGGAGGCGATGGTCATGACCGCCACATCGCGGTGCGCCACATGCGACAGCTCATGCGCCAGCACCCCCTCCAGCTCGTCCGGCTCCAGCCGCCGCAGCAGCCCCGTCGTCGCGCACACCAGCGAGTTCTTCTGACTGCGGCCGGTGGCGAAGGCATTGGGCACATCGGTCTCGGCGATGGCCACCCGGGGCTTGGGCATGTCCGCGAGCGCGCACAGCCGGTCCACCGCGCCGTGCAGCTCGGGCGCCTGCTGCCGGGTGACCTCCCGGGCGCCCATGCTGAAGGCCGCGATCCGGTCGCTGAACCAGAACTGCGCCACGAACAGCCCGCCCGCGATGATCAGAATCAGTGGCCAGGCCCCGCGCAACAGCGCGATCAGCACGCCGACGAAGACCACATAGAGCAGGCCGATGAGGAACATCGTCATGACCATGCGGGTGGTCAGCCCCCGGTCAGGGGGGTAGCGGGTATGCATGGGTGCCTCCCACAGTCACTGCGGCGGCGACAGCCTCTCTACCCGATTCTGCTCCTTGTCTCTGTCTTCGCGGCATACGGGAGAGCCGTCCCGGTCTCTCCTTACGCGCTTCTCACCCGCCGAGCTGCGCCACGCCCTCCGTGGCGATCTTCTCGAAGACGGCGGGGTCCGCCGCGAAGACCGAGTCGGCGATCGGCCAGTGCAGGACGATCTCGTCGATGCCCAGCGCCGCGTGCCGGCCCGCGAAGTCCACAAAGGCGTCCACGGAGCTCAGCGGCCGTCCGCCGTCCGGGGTGAAGCCGGTGAGCAGGATCTTGCCGAGCTTGTTCACATCCCGCCCGGCGTCCGCGCACGCCTTGCCCAGCCGCTGGATCTGGCCGCCGATGGCGGCCAGCGAATCGTCCGGGGTCCCCGTCTCGAAGATCTTCGGATCCCCCGTGGTCACCCATGCCTGGCCGTATCGCGCCGCGAGCCGCAGCCCGCGCGGACCGGTGGCGGCCACCGCGAACGGCAGCCGGGGCCGCTGCACACAGCCGGGGATGTTGCGCACCTCCCGCGCGCTGTAGTGGGCGCCCTCGTACGTCACCACGTCCCGCGTCAGCAGCCGGTCCAGCAGCTCGACGAATTCGCCGAACCGGTCCGCCCGTTCCCGCGGCGCCCAGGCCTCCTCGTCGCCGCGCAGCAGCGCCGTCGCGTCGAAGCCGGAGCCGCCCGCCCCTATGCCGAGGTTGATCCGCCCGTCGGACACATCGTCCAGCGAGATCAGCTCCTTGGCGAGGGTCACCGGGTGCCGGAAGTTCGGGGAGGTGACGAGGGTGCCCAGGCGCAGCCGCGAGGTCGCCGCCGCGGCCGCCGTCAGCGTCGGGACCGCCCCGAACCAGGGGCCGTCCCGGAAGCTGCGCCAGGAGAGGTGGTCATAGGTGTACGCCGCGTGGAAGCCCAGTTCCTCGGCGCGCTGCCATTGCTCCCTGCCGCCCTCGGACCAGCGGCGGACAGGCAGGATCACGGTGCTCAGTCGCATACCGCCGAGCCTAAGCGGTCGCTGCTGACAGCAGTGCACGACCGGTACGGCCGGGGCCAGGAGGACGCCCGCCAAGGACGGCCCGGGACGCACCCAAAGCGCCCCCGGTACGCACGTGAGCGTCCTTCCCGCACCGCTGAGCGGCATATGCGGGAAGATGGTTGCCGTGACCCCAGCTACCGAGCAGCCCGAGACCCCGGCCACAGACCGTTCGGCCACCGCCTCGCCCCGGCCCCGGCTGATCGCCACCGACCTCGACGGCACCCTGCTGCGGGACGACAAGACGGTCTCGGACCGCACCGTCGCGGCGCTCGCCGCGGCCGAGCGGGCGGGCATCGAGGTGTTCTTCGTCACCGGCCGCCCGGCCCGCTGGATGGATGTCGTCAGCGCCCATGTGCACGGACACGGCCTGGCGATCTGCGCGAACGGCGCCGCCGTGGTCGATCTGCACCAGGGCGGGCTGCTGACCGAGATCCGCCCGCTGGCCGCCGCCGGCGCGCTCGCCGTCGTAGGGGCGCTGCGCGAGGCGGCCCCGGGCACGTCCTTCGCGGTCGAGCGGAGCGGCGGCATCTTCTACGAGCCCGAGTACCCGCCCTTCCATCTCGACCCGGGCGCGGTCTACGGCTCCGCCGAGAAGCTGCTCGACGACGGCTTCCCGCACGCCGACACCCCGATCCTCAAGCTGCTCGCCCACCACCCCGAGCTGGCGCCCGACGCCTTTCTCCAGCTGGCCCGCGCGGCCGCGGGCATCCACGGCGACTTCACCCGCTCCAGCCCGACCGCCCTGCTGGAGATCAGCGGGCCGGGGGTCAGCAAGGCCAGCACCCTGGCCCAGTGCTGCGCCGAGCGCGGGATCACCGCCGAGGAGGTCGTGGCGTTCGGCGATATGCCCAACGACCTGGAGATGCTGAGCTGGGCGGGCACCTCGTACGCGATGGCCAACGCCCACCCGGAGGTGCTCGCCGCGACCACGCACCGCACCGACGCCAACACCGAGGACGGCGTCGCCGCCGTCATCGAGCGGATCCTGGCGGGATAGCGGGAACCGCCCCCCGGCCCTGGGGCCGGGGGGCGGGGCGCGGTTGGCTGAGCGGGATTACCAGAAGAAGACGAGGTAGCCGTTGCCACCGTTGGTACCGGGCGCGCCCGGAGCGCCCGGCGTGGTGCCGCCAGTGCCGCCGAGACCGCCGTCGCCGCCCTCGCTGCTGTTCGTCGGGGGCAGTTCCACAATGCCGTCGACCGCGTCGCCGCCCTCGCCGCCGGTGGCGCCGGACTCCCCGTTCTCACCGCTGCGGTTCACCACAGAGAGGCTGTTGCAGGAGCCGGTGCCGCCGATGCCGCCGGCGCCCGGGGTGCCCGGGTTGGCCGTGCCGCCGCCACCGGCGCCACCGCCGGTGCCGCCCGTGGCGGTGAGCTGGACGCCGCTGGTGGAGGCCAGAGTCGTCGCGGTCCCGGCCGTACCGGCGGTACCGGGAGATCCGGGGCTGGTGGCCGTGAGACCGCCAGGGCCACCGGGGCCACCGGTACCGGCGGTGCCCAGGTCCACGGTGTAGGTCTGGCCAGGCGTGACGGGGATGACGCACCAGGTGAAGCCGCCGGACCCACCGCCACCACCAGTGCCGCCGGAACCCCCCAGCGTGGCGCCGGCAGCGCCGCCGCCACCGCCGCCACCGCCACCGGCACCCCAGGCCTGGATGTGCACCGAGGTGACTCCCGCGGGAGGCGTGAAGGCCCCGTCCGCGGTGAACTCCCGCACTCCGTGGATGACGGACGGCGGCTTGGGCGGCTTGGGGCGGCCGCCGCCGCCCGCGGGGTCGTCAACTGCGTGAGCGGTGGGGGACATGGTCAGCAGCTGGCCGGTCAGGGCCGCCGCTGCCGCCATGGAGGCGAGGAGGACCCGGCTCTTCCGGGATCGTCGAGAAGTAGGGATCTGGCTGTTCACGTCATGTCTTCCTTCCCCGCGGTCGGGCCACCTGCTGTCGCGGAGTGCGATGGGATACGAACGACCGAACGGCCCGCGAGGCTCATCCCACCGTCGGTCACGACGACCCGCATGCTGACGGGGCGATGGTTGGACCGCGCAGGTGAGGCGTTGGGCCGGCCAGGCGACGGGGACGGCCGTTGCACCAGCCGTTACAGCGGTGCCTCCCACACCACCGCCGTGCCGCGCCCGCCCTCCCCGAGCCCCGGCTCGACGGCGCTCGATCCGCCCAGCACCTCCGCCCGCCGCACCAGGTTCGTCAGACCGCTGCGCCGACCGCCCGCCGGGATGCCCACCCCGTCGTCCGCGACCGTCAGCCGCACCCCCGCCTGCCCGTCCGGGAGCCGCACGGTCGCGTCCACGACCACCTCGATGCGCCCCGCCCGTGCGTGCCGGAAGGCGTTGGACAGTGCCTCGCGCAGCGCCGCGATGAGGTTCGCGGCGGTCAGCTCGCCGACGCGCGAGTCGACCGGCCCGACAAAGGTGAGCGACGGCCGGAAGCCCAGCGGTAGGGCGGCCGACCCGACCTCCCGCAGCACCCGGGTGCGCAGCCCGACCGGCGCCTCCGCCGGCCCCTGCCGCAGCGCGAAGATGGCCGTCCGCACCTCCTGGATGGTCGCGCCCAACTCCTCGACGGCCCGCTCGATCCCCTCCCGTGCCTCCGGCGCGTCCGACTGGCGCTGTGCGCTCTCCAGCATCATCCCGGTCGCGAAGAGCCGCTGGATGACGAGGTCGTGCAGATCCCGGGCGATCCGGTCGCGCTCCTCGAAGACCGCGAGCCGCTCGCGGTCGCGCTGCGCCTCGGCGAGCACCAGCGCCACCGCTGCCTGCGCCGCGAACTGGGTGGCCAGGGTGCGTTCGGTGGCGGTGAACGGGACGGCGCCGCGCCCGCGCGGGGTGGTCAGTACGCCGAGCACCCGCTCACCGCTGCTCAGCGGCAGCATCATGCTCGGCCCGTAGGGCCCGAGCACGCCGGTGACCAGCCGCGGATCGGAGGCCGGATCGTCGATGAAGACCGGCTTTCCGGCCAGCAGCCGCGACAGGGCCGGGGAGTCGGCCGGGACGGCCGTACCGAGCAGCTCGGAAGGGTCCTCGGCGTCCACCGCCACGATCGTCAGCCTCCCGCCGGCCTCCGGCAGCAGCACGATGCCCGCCTCCGCTCCGGCGAGATGACGCGCCTTCTCGGCGATGACGGCCAGCGGGTCCTCGGGGTCGCCGGACAGCAGCGAGTGGGTCACCGCGGCCGAGCCCTCGATCCAGCGCTCGCGCTGCCGGGTGGCCTCATGGAAGCGGGTGTTGCCGATGGCGATGCCCGCCTCGGTGGCCAGCACCGTGACCATGTGCAGATCGGACACGGTGAACTCACCGCCGTTCCGCTTCTCGGCGAGACAGAGATTGCCGAAGATCTCCTCACCGACCCGGATCGGCACCCCGAGGAACGAGCGCGGCGGCAGAGGGCCCGACGGATATCCGGCCGGTCGCGCCCCGCTGGGCAGAGCGGCGAGCAGCGCACCGCACCGCTCCCGGTCCGCCGCGCTCTCGCCGTACGTCACGACCTCGGCCAGACCCTGGCCCGTGGCGTCGTTCACGCCGATCACGGCGCAGCGGGCGCCCGCGAGCTCGGCGGCGGTCCCGGCGATCCGGTCGAGGACCGTGCGCAGCTCCGGACCGGTGCCGAGGGAGCGCATCGCCTCCAGCAGCCGCGGCAGCCGCGCGGTGAGCTCGGTGGACAGCACCCGCAGACCGCGGGTCTCGTCCGCGGCGGCATCCAGAGGGTCCTGCGAGGGGGCAGCGGCCGCCATATCCCCGAGCGTAATGAATGATCCCGATGAACGCCGTATGCCCGGACGCGCTAGCGCCCGCTCCCCACGGGCTGCGCGGCGGGCGCCGGCACTGCGCCCTCCGGGGCCTCGCGCTCCAGCATCCGGCGGAACGGCCCGTCGGCCTCGGCCAGTTCCCGGTACGTCCCGCGCTGTACGGCCCGGCCCCCGTCGAGCACGATCACCTCGTCGACCGCCTCCAGCCCGGCCAGCCGGTGCGTGATCAGTACGGTCGTACGGCCCTGGGTCGCGATGAGCAGATCGGCCGTCAGCGCGTCGGCCGTCGGCAGGTCCAGATGTTCCGCGGGCTCGTCCAGCACCAGCACCGGGAAGTCCGCCAGCAGCGCGCGGGCCAGCGCCAGCCGCTGCCGCTGACCGCCGGAGAGCCGCGCGCCCTGCTCGCCGACGAGCGTGTCGAGGCCGTCCGGCAGCCCGTCCACCCACTCCAGCAGCCGGGCCGCGGCCAGCGCCGCGCGCAGCTCGGCGTCGTCCGCACCGGTACGCGCCAGCCGCAGGTTCTCGCGCAGCGAACTGTCGAAGACATGCGCGTCCTGTGCGCAGAGCCCGACCAGCCGGCGTACCGCGTCCCCGTCCAGGGCGGCGGCGTCGCGGCCCGCCAGGGTGTACGTACCGCCCTCGGCGTCCAGGAAGCGCAGCAGCACCTGGGCGAGCGTCGTCTTGCCCGCCCCGGATGGACCGACGACGGCGACCCGGCGGCCGGGGCGCAGCTCCAGCCCGAACCCGTCCAGGGCGGGGGTGCGCTGCCCCGGGTGGCGGGCCGTGATCCCGCGCAGCACGAGCGGG
Source organism: Streptomyces sp. NPDC005393 (assembly GCF_040606675.1). Lineage (NCBI taxonomy): Bacteria > Bacillati > Actinomycetota > Actinomycetes > Kitasatosporales > Streptomycetaceae > Streptomyces > Streptomyces sp. NPDC005393. The sequence goes on from NZ_JBEXFG010000083.1 coordinate 7,207, forward strand.
AACGGCGACCCCGGAGCCGCCACCCGGTGCGCCGCCTCCGGCTCACGCACCGGCAGCGGCTCGTCCACCACCTCGTACACCCGCTCCGCGGCCCGCCGCACCCGCTGCCGGTGCTGCACCGCGAGCGGCAGACCCGCGACCGCCTCGAAGGCGGCCAGCGGCGTCAGCACCACGACGGCCAGCCACACCCCGTGGATCCGGCCGTCCGCCACCGCCCGTACGCCCACCCACGCGGCCGTGGCGACCGTCAGACCGCAGACCAGCGCGGAGAGCCCGGCGCCCGCACCGGCGGCCGCCGCCCCCCGGCGGGCGATCCGGGTGAGCGCCCCGTCGGCGCGGCGCACCGCGTCCAGCCGGCGCGGCAGCGCGCCCGCGACCGTCAACTCGGCGGTTCCGGTCAGCAGATCGACCACCTGGGCCGACAGCGCACCGCGCGCCGGGGCCAGCCGGCGCTCCGCGCGCCGCGCGAACGCCCCCGATACGACCGGCACCCCCACCCCCGCCACCACCAGCCCCGCCGCCAGCACGGCCCCCGCCTCCGGCAGCACCCACACGAGGAACCCGGCCGAGGCCGCGCCCACGGTCAGCGCGGTGCCGACGGGCAGCAGCCAGCGCAGGAAATAGTCCTGGACGGCGTCCACATCGGCGACCAGCCGGGAGAGTAGATCGCCGCGCCGCGTCTCCTTGAGCCCCGCCGGGGCAAGCCGCTCCAGCCTCCGGTAGACGGCGACCCGCAGATCGGCCAGGACCCGCAGTACGGCGTCGTGCGAGACGAGACGCTCGACGTAGCGGAAGACCGCCCGGCCGATTCCGAACGCCCGGGTCGCGGTGACCGCCACCATCAGATAGAGCACGGGCGGCTGCTGGGCGGCGCGCGAGATCAGCCATCCGGAGACGGCCAGGAGCCCGACGGCGCTGATGAGCGCGAGGCTCCCGAGCAGCAGCGCGAGCCCGAACCGCCCCCGCCACCCCCGGGCCGTCCCCCGCACCCGCGCCAGCGCCCCGCGCGGTGGGCGCGCGAGCGCGCCGGGCGACGCGGTACGGTCGGCGCCGGCCGACACCGCCCGTGCCCCCGCCGGAAGCGCGTGGTCCGCCGCGCCGTCCCGTGCTCCACCCGGACGCCCGTCGGCTCCGGCCGCCGCGTCCGCGCGGGCCGCCGGGCCCGGAGCGTCCACCGCCGGGCCCGGAGCGTCCACCGCCGGCTCATGCGGCACGCCGTCACCGGTGGCGGGCCGGGACGAGTCGGCCGCTCCGGTAAGGCGCGCCATATCGTCGGCGCCCGGGAGCGCTCGATCCGCTGCCCCTCCGGAGGCACCGGCCCCATTCGTCACCGCGCTGCTCGCGCCGTCCGTACGGCACACCGACGGCTCGGCGGGCCGGGTCCCCTGCGCTGGGTGCGAGCCGTCCGGTGACTGCTCCGAGCCCGCGCCAGGCGTGGCCGAAGCCCCGGCGACCGATGCCGCCGCCGCACCGTTCGTGCCCGTCGCCGTCGCGCCCACCTCGTTGGATCGGCCACCCGCCTGGGGCGGAACGCGGTACGGTGCCGCGGACTCACCGGCAGCCGGGTCCGGCGCGGCCGGCACCACGCGCGCCTCGGCACACCTGCGCGCGGCCGTCAGCGCCGCGGACGCGGCGGCAGCGCCGCCTCCGGCGCCGGGCCGGGGCGGGGTGGCGGCAGGGCCGCGGAGGTTCAGCACTTGGTCGGCCAAGGGCAGCAGGGCCGGGCGGTGGACGACCAGGAGGACCGTGCGGCCCGCCGCCAGCCGCCGCACCGCCTCGACGACCTCCGCCTCCGTCTCGCCGTCCAGGTTCGCCGTCGGCTCGTCCAGCAGCAGCACCGGACGGTCGGCCAGGAAGGCGCGCGCCAGGGCGATCCGCTGCCGCTGGCCGGCGGACAGGCCCGCGCCCATCTCGCCGAGCCTGGTCCCGTCCCCCTCCGGCAGCGCGGAGACGAAGCCGAGCGCGCCCGCGTCCCGCAGGGCGGCCCGTACCGCCGCGTCATCGGCGTCCGGCCGCGCGAGCCGGACGTTCTCCGCGATCGTCCCCGCGAAGAGATACGGACGCTGGGGCACCCAGGCGATCTGGCGGCGCCAGCTCTCGGGGTCGAGCGACGCCAGATCCCGGCCACCGATGAGCACCCGGCCCTCGGACGGCTCCGCGAAGCCGAGCACAGCGTTCAGCAGCGTCGTCTTCCCGGCGCCGCTGGGGCCAGTGATCGCCACCGTCTCCCCCGGGCGGACCTCGAACGAGGTCGCCGCGAGTGACGGTCCGGCGCGCCCGGCGTGGCGGACGAGCAGCCCGTCCACCGCCAGCGCGGCGCCCCGCGCGTCGGGGGCGTCGTCGACGCCCGCGCCCGACGGCTCGCGCTCCAGCACGGCGAACACCTCGTCCGCCGCCGCCAGCCCCTCCGCCGCCGCGTGGTACTGCGCGCCCACCTGCCGCAGCGGCAGATACGCCTCGGGCGCGAGCACCAGCACCACCAGTCCGGTGTACAGATCCAGCTCCCCGTGCACGAGCCGCATCCCGATGCCGACCGCGACCAGCGCGACCGACACCGTGGAGAGCAACTCCAGGGCGAAGGAGGACAGAAAGGCGATCCGCAGGGTCTTCAGGGCGGCCCGCCGGTAGTCGGCCGTGATCGCGCGGATCGATTCCGCCTGGGCCTTGGCGCGTCCGAAGATCTTGAGCGTCGGCAGCCCGGCGACGACATCGAGGAAGTGTCCGGACAGCCGGGACAGCGACCGCCACTGGCGGTCCATCCGGGATTGGGTGGCCCATCCGATGAGGACCATGAAGAGCGGGATCAGCGGCAGGGTGACAACGATGATCAGCGCCGAGACCCAGTCGGCGGTGACGATCCGGGCGAGCACCGCCACCGGCACCACCACGGCCAGCCCCAGCTGCGGCAGATAGCGGGCGAAGTAGTCGTCGAGCGCGTCGATGCCCCGGGTGGCGAGGGTGGTGAGCTCACCGGTCCGCTGGGAGTCGAGCCAGCCGGGCCCCAGCCGCACCGCCCGCCCCAACAGCCGCAGCCGCAGCTCCGACTTGACCGCCTCGCTCGCCCGGTGCGCGGCCAGCTCGGTCAGCCACGAGACGACCGCCCGGCCGGCGGCGATGAGCGCCAGCAGTGCCAGGGGGAGCGTCAGAGTGCCCACCCCGTCACCCCGCTGGAAGGCGCCCACCACCACCTCGGCGATCACCATCGCCTGCGCGATGACCAGCCCAGCCCCGGCCAGGCCCAGCATCACGGACGCGGCCAGGTAGAAACGGGTCGCTCGTGCGTGCCGCAGCAGCCGGGGGTCGATTGGTTTCACGTGAAACACACCATCCAGCGAAGGGGCTCAGTGCGCCGCGGGGATGTGCTGGGTGCCGATCCGCTTGCGGAAGACCCAGTACGTCCATGCCTGGTAGGCCATGATCAGCGGGGTCATGATGACCGCGAGCCAGGTCATGATCTTGAGCGTGTAGGGGCTGGAGGAGGCATTCGCCGCCGTCAGGCTCCACTGCGGATCGAGCGAGGAAGGCATGACGTCCGGGAAGAGCGCGAGGAAGAACATCGCGACCGCCGCCGCGATGGCCACCCCGGACAGGGCGAAGGCCCAGCCCTCCCGTCCCCGCTGGTTCATGACGAGCGCCACGGCCAGCGCCACCACCGCGACGGCCACCGCCACCAGGCTGCGTGCGTTGCCGCTGTCCCACTGGGTCCGGACCAGGAACGGCAGCGCGACCACGACGGCGGCCACACCGAGCCATGCCGCGTACCGCCGCGCCCGCACCCGGATGTCCCCGGCCGTCTTGAGCGCGGCGAAGACGGCGCCGTGGAAGGTGAACAGCACCAGCGTGACCAGCCCGCCGAGCAGGGCGTACGGAGTGATCAGATCGCCCAGGCCGCCCGCGTAGTTCTTGTCCGCGCCGATCGGCACCCCGTGCACCAGATTGGCGAAGATCGCTCCCCACAGGAACGCGGGCAGGAGCGAGCACCAGAAGATCGCGTGCTCCCAGTTGCGCTGCCAGCGCTCCTCGGTGCGCTTGTGCCGGTACTCGAAGGCGACGCCGCGCAGGATGAGGCAGACCAGGATGGCCAGCAGCGGCAGATAGAAGCCACTGAAGAGCGTCGCGTACCAGTCGGGGAAGGCGGCGAAGGTCGCACCGCCCGCCGTGATCAGCCAGACCTCGTTGCCGTCCCAGACCGGGCCGATGGTGTTGATGAGGACCCGGCGCTCGGTGCGGTCACGGGCGAGCAGCTTGGTGAGCACGCCGATGCCGAAGTCGAAGCCTTCGAGGAAGAAGTAGCCCGTCCACAGGAAGGCGATCAGCAGGAACCAGAAGTCGTGAAGGTGCATGAGTCTCTCCGGCCGTCAGTACGCGAAGGTCAGCGGCTTGTCGGCGGCTTCCTCGGCCGAGGCGCCCGGTCCGCCCGGTCCGCCCGAGGGCAGCCGCAGCTTCGGGTCCTTGGCGGGCGGCTTCTCGTCGGTGTCCGGCCCGGCCTTGGCGTACGTGGTCAGCAGCCGTACCTCGATCACCGCGAGCGCCCCGTACAGCAGGGTGAAGACGCCGAGCGAGATCAGGACCTCGGTCCGGCTGACCCCGGGGGAGACCGCGTCGGCGGTCTTCATCAGTCCGTAGACCACCCAGGGCTGGCGGCCCATCTCGGTGAAGATCCAGCCGAAGGAGTTGGCGATCAGCGGGAAGCCCATGGTGAGGATCCCGATCCGCCAGGACCACTTGGTGAGCGGGGGGCTCATCTCGCGCTTCGCGGTGAGCATCAGCCGCGGGACCTCGTCCTCGCCGGTGCGGAAGGCGGGTGCGAGCCACCGCTTCCGCCGCGTCGTCCACAGCCCGATGAGCCCGGCGACGAACGAGGTCATACCGAAGCCGATCATCAGCCGGAAGCCCCAGAAGGTCATGAAGATGCTGGGGATGTAGTCCTCCGGCCGGCCCCCGTAGGCGGCGGCCTCCTGCCGGGCGACGTCGTTGATCCCGGGGACGGCGTCGCTGAAGTTGCTGTGCGCGAGGAAGGACAGCGCCGTGGGGATCTCCAGCTCGACGCTGTTGTGGCCCTTGCCGACATCGCCGACGGCGAAGACCGAGAAGGGCGCGGGCGCCTGGGTGTCCCACAGCGCCTCCGCCGCCGCCATCTTCATCGGCTGCTGTTCGAACATCACCTTGCCGAGCTGGTCACCGCTGAGCGCGGTCCCCAGCCCCGCGATCACGGCGACGACCAGGCCCACCCGCAGCGAGGCCCGCATGGCCCCGATCTGCTTCTTCCGCCGCTCGCCCAGCTCTTCGCCACGGTCCGCCCGGCGCTTGGCCCGCCACAGATGGAAGGAGGAGATGCCGACGATGAAGGCGGCACCGGTGAGGAAGGCCGCGGTGAGCGTGTGGAAGACCACGACCAGGGTGGTGTTCTGGGTGAGCACCGCCCATATGTCGGTGAGCTGGGCCTTTCCGGTGGCCTTGTCGATCGTGTAGCCGGTCGGATGCTGCATCCAGGAGTTGGCGGCCAGGATGAAGTACGACGACAGGACGGTGCCGACCGAGACGATCCAGATGCAGGCGCAGTGGATCTTCTTCGGCAGCTTGTCCCAGCCGAAGATCCATAGACCGATGAAGGTCGACTCGAAGAAGAAGGCGAGCAGCGCCTCCATCGCGAGTGGGGCGCCGAAGACATCACCGACGAAGCGGGAGTAGTCCGACCAGTTCATACCGAACTGGAACTCCTGCACGATGCCGGTGACGACCCCCATCGCGATGTTGATCAGGAAGAGCTTGCCCCAGAACTTGGTGGCGTGGAAGTACTTCTCCTTGCCCGTGCGGACCCAGGCGGTTTCCAGACCGGCGGTGATGGCGGCAAGAGAGATCGTGAGCGGGACGAAGAGGAAGTGGTAGACGGTCGTGATTCCGAACTGCCATCGCGCCAGCGTTTCCGGCGCCAGAGCCAGATTCACGTGAATCTCTCCTTACGGTCTTGCCTGCGCCCTCCGAGGCGAGCTTGTGAACGTATTCACATTCACAAGCAATCATACGCACAGGGCTTCGCCCCCTCCCACGGGGGGTGGTAGGGGGCGAAGGGGGTATGTATGGGTATCCTCTGCGCCTCGGCGGCACCCCGAAAGGTCCCTTGACAGCTCCCGGGATCCCGGCTCCGGAGGCCCTCAGATCTCCTTGCGGAACTCCTCGGCGACCCGCAGGAAGATGTCGTTCGCCTCGCGCTCGCCGATCGTGGCGCGCATCCCCTCACCCGGGAACGGGCGCACCACCACGCCCGCCGCCTCGCACGCCGCGGCGAAGTCGGCTGTACGCTCCCCCAGCCGCAGCCAGACGAAGTTCGCCTGCGAGTCCGGGACCGTCCAGCCCTGCCCGGTCAGCGCCTCCCACACCCGCGACCGCTCGGTCACCAGCGCGTCCACCCGCGCGCGCAGCGCGTCCTCGCTGCGCAGCGAGGCGACCGCCGCGTCCTGGGCGAGCTGGCTGACGCCGAAGGGCACCGCGGTCTTGCGCAGCGCCGCCGCGACCGGCTCATGGGCGATCGCGAAGCCGACCCGCAGCCCGGCCAGGCCGTACGCCTTGGAGAAGGTGCGCAGCACACACACATTCGGCCGGTCCCGGTAGAGGTCGATCCCGTTGGGGACCGCATCGTCCCGGATGAACTCGATGTACGCCTCGTCCAGCACCACCAGCACATCGGCCGGCACCCGGTCCAGGAACCGCTCCAGCTCGGCCCGGCGCACCACGGTGCTCGTCGGGTTGTTGGGATTACAGACGAAAATCAGCCGGGTCCGGTCGGTGATCGCGTCCGCCATCGCGTCCAGATCGTGCGTCTCGGTATCGGTCAGCGGAACCTGGACCGGCGTCGCTCCCGCGATCTGAGTGATGATCGGATATGCCTCGAAGGACCTCCAGGCGTAGATCACCTCATCGCCCGGTCCGGCCGTGGACTGGACCAGCTGCTGGGCGACGCCGACCGAGCCGGTTCCGGTCGCCAGATGCTCCAGCGGCACCTCGAAGCGGCGAGCGAGCTCGGCGATCAGCGCGGTGCACGCCAGGTCGGGGTAGCGGTTGAAGGAGGCGGCGGCGTTCGCCGCGGTCTCCAGCACCCCGGCCAGCGGCGGATAGGGGTTCTCATTGGAGGACAGCTTGAAGGCGAGGGGGCCGCCCGCGGCGGCCGGCTTGCCGGGCTTGTACGTCGGAACGCCGTCCAGCGCGGCACGCAGTTTGGGGTTCTTCTCGGTCACCGACAGTCCTCCTCGGCCCTTCCCGTCCCGTACCGTGCGCAGGGGTCGCACACGGCAATACTGCACACCTTATGAGGATTCCCCCGCCCCGCGTACCCGCCGGGAAGGCCCGCGTACCCGCCGCCCGAGCCCGCGTACCCACCGGGGGAGCGCCCCGTTTTTCGGCGCGCGCCGGTGGCGAGCGCCGTGGCGCGCATCACCCGTGCAGGTGAGTTGAGACCTCTTCGAGACATCGACCAATCAGTAGGCGTGGATATGCCAGAGGCGAACAGAGGCCCCCCTGGGTCCGCCAACTGGCTTCGCTTCCAAGGGAATTGGCGAGAGCGCTCATGCAGAAACGTGCCTTCCGAATACCGATGGCGGAATCGCGCAGACCGGCCGCCCGAGCCCTACTATCGGCTGGCCATGACAGCAGCAGGGAAGCACCAGGTGAGCCGGTCGACCGGCCGCCGGTTAGGGCGGGCGGGCATCCGGGACGTGGCCGCCGCCGCCGGGGTCTCCATCACGACCGTCTCCGACGCGCTCAACGGCAAGGGAAGGCTCCCGGATGCCACCCGCCGCCATGTCCGCGAGGTCGCCGAGCGGCTGGGCTACCGCCCGTCCGCCGCGGCCCGCACCCTCCGTACCGGCAAGTCCGGCCTCATCGGCCTGACCGTGACCACGTACGGGGATGAACCTTTCACCTTCACCGAGTTCGCCTACTTCGCCGAAATGGCGCGCGCCGCGACCTCCGCCGCGCTCGCCCGCGGCTACGCCCTCGTCATCCTCCCCGCCACCTCCCGCCACGACGTGTGGTCCAACGTCGCCCTCGACGGCACCGTCGTCATCGACCCCTCCGACCACGATCCGGTCGTCGCCGAGCTGCTCCGCCAGGGCATCCCGGTCGTCAGCGACGGCCGCCCGGCCGGCACCCTCCCTGTCACCGCCTGGGTCGACAACGATCATGAGGCGGCCGTGCTCGGCCTGCTCGATCATCTCGCCGAGGCCGGCGCCCGCCGCATCGGGCTGCTCACCGGGACCTCCACCGACACCTACACCCGGCTGTCCACCACCGCGTATCTGCGCTGGTGCGAGATGGTGGGCCAGGATCCGGTCTACGAGGCGTACCCGGCGCACGACCCCTGTGCCGGGGCCGTCGCCGCCGACCGGCTGCTCGCCCGCCCCGACCGCCCCGACGCGGTATACGGCCTCTTCGACCCCAACGGCACCGATCTGCTCGCCGCCGCCCGCCGCTACGGGCTGCGGGTCCCCGAGGACCTGCTGCTGGTGTGCTGCAGCGAGTCGACGGTCTACCGCACCACCGAGCCGCCCATCACGACCCTCTCACTCAAACCCCGCCGGATCGGCACCGCGGTCGTACAGTTGCTCATCGACGCCATCGAGGGGCTTGACACCGACCACCCGGTCGAGCAGGTCATACCCACCGAATTGATGGTGCGGACGTCGTCCCAGCGCCGTCCGCCGCGTACGACGGTCAGCGCCCCGCGCAGCCGCACCGGAGGCTGACCTGAGAGCGAGTCAAGGATGACCGGAGGAGGACCTGAGGTCGATGGGCTTCCCCTACCGGGCCAATCCGGGATAAAAGACCGTCCAAGCAGGATCACGCACGGATTGACGGCACCCTGGTGCGTCACAAGCCCTCACGGTCATTCCTATGATGGGCGGACGACACCGTGGACCGCCGTCGACCAGGCAAGGTCCACAAGGTGGCACGGCGGCGCGATGGTGGAGGGGTCGATGACTCAGGGGGCCGGTCTGGAAGCCACGGCAGGGACCATGGCGGCGATCCCGCCCGTGCCCGCGTACGGGGCGTCCACCCCGCCCAGCACGCCCGCGCCCTCGCCCGCGCCACCCGCGCCCGCGCCGCCCGCGCCCGCCGGGCCCGAGCCCGTCCCGTCCGCACCGGAGCTCCTGCCCGACGCCTACACCCCGACCGAGCGCCTCCCGGTCATGGGCCCGGGCCACACCCTCCCGGACACCCCGCTCGTCCCCCCGCAGGACCGCACGACCGTCGCGCTCACCCCGGTGCCCGAGCCCGAGCACGGGCCGCTCGCCGAGGACGAGGGCCCCGGCCCGCTGTACGTCGTGGGCGACGTCCACGGCTACTACGAGGAGCTGCGCGAGGCGCTCGCCGCCCAGGGGCTGATCGACGCCAAGGGCAACTGGTCCGCGGGCAACGCCCGGCTCTGGTTCCTCGGCGACTTCACCGACCGCGGACCGGACGGCATCGGCGTCATCGACCTCGTCATGCAGCTCTCCGCCGAGGCCGCCGCCGCGGGCGGCTACTGCAAGGCGCTGATGGGCAACCACGAGCTGCTGCTGCTCGGCGCCAAGCGGTTCGGTGACACGCCGGTCAACTCCGGCGCCGGCACCGCCTCCTTCCAGGCCGCCTGGCTGCTCAACGGCGGCCAGCGCACCGATATGGAGCGGCTGGAGGACCACCATCTGCAGTGGATGTCACGGCTGGACGCGATGGCCGAGGAGGACGGGCATCTGCTCGTGCACTCCGATACCACCGCCTATCTGGATTACGGCGACTCGATCGAGGCCGTCAACGACACCGTGACCGAGACCCTGCAGCGCAGCGACGCCGACGAGTGCTGGGACCTGTTCCGCAAATTCACCAAGCGCTTCGCCTTCCGCGACGAGGACGCCGGGCCGGCGGCGGTCCGCGAATTGCTCGACATCTACGGCGGAGAGCGCATCGTCCACGGCCACAGCCCGATCCCGTATCTGCTGGGCGAAGTCGGCTCGGAGGACGGCGAGGACGGTGGGGCACCCGCCGTCGAGGGCCCGCACGTCTACGCGGACAATCTCGCGGTGGCCATGGACGGCGGCGTCACCATGGCCGGAAAGCTGCTGGTCGTCCACCTTCCCCTCGACGTCTGAGGATTCAGCAGGCGCTGTCAGGGGCAGGTAGACAGTTTCACCGGCGCGGGAGCAATTCGCGAAACCCGCTGTCACCCAGCGCCGGATCCGCTCTACCATCGGCTTATCCGTCGCAGGCTCTCCTCCGTTTCCGCCCGACTGCCCGGTGAAGCCGGCACCAAGGCCCTACGGAGCATCGGGGGATGCACCATGAAAAGCGCTCCGCACCTGCTGACCGAGGACCGCCCGGAGTTCGAGCGAGTTCTCGACGAAGCGCTGCGTACCGCGGACCGTCGCCCGGACCTCAGCGGCATAGGGCAGCGGCTCAACGCCGAGCAGTTGCGCACCATGGCGCTCAGCGCCTCGGCCGCCATATCGGCATGCGCGGCCACCGAGTACCAGGACTACGTCGACGCCCGCGCCAAGCTGCGCGAGCCCACCCCGCTGCTGCCCCTCGCCGGCGACCGCGGCGACGGCGACGGCGGCGACGGCGACGGCGGCGAGCACCCGGACGGCCCGATGGGGCTCGCCGACGCGGTGCAGAACGCAGCCGGGGCGGGGCTCGTGGCCATGCTCGCCGTGCTGGCCCCGGTGCTCGCCGGAGCCGCCGCGCTCATCTTCCTCATCGTCGGCTACGTCCTGAGCGTCCTGGACCCCGCGCCGTCCATCGCCAAGCCGATGATCACCGCGGGCTGGTTCTTCGCCGCGCTCACCGCCGCGGGCATCCTGATCGCCGCCATCGGCCTCCTCCTCACCGCGCTGCGCAACGGCTCCAGCGCGATCCGGGGCGGGGCACGCAGCGAGCAGCTCGAGGAAATGGACCGAGCCAGAGAGCTCTGGCGGCAGGCCCTGATGGAGCGCGGCGTGCTGCCCTTTCTGCGCGAGGCCCTGGCCAACCCCGCGGCCCCCGCCGCCTCGGCCTCCTCCTCCCCGACGTACGTCCCCGGCAGGTCCGGGACGACGGGGCGCACCCCCCACCTGGGCTACACCCGCCCCGGCTTCAGCACCGACGGCGAGGGCCCCAAGGCCCGCCCCCGCTACAGCAGCCCCGACTTCACCAGCCCCGACTACGGCGGCCCGGAGCACCAGCCGGACTAGACCCAACGCCGTGTAGTTAGTGCTGGGTGTTGAGCGTCAAGGGGTGCGGGCGGTCAGGATGTCGATGCTGATGGTGGCTTTGTAGCTGGTTCTGTC
>NZ_JBEXFG010000084.1:0-18468 GCF_040606675.1 Streptomyces sp. NPDC005393
GTCCGGGCTGGGTGACCAGGTCGCTGGGGTTGGTGTCGCGGCGGTCAACGGGCCTGCTTCGACGGTGATTTCGGGTCCTCCGGAGCAGGTCGCAATCGTTGTGGCCGCGTGCCGGGAGAACGGGGACCGTGCGCGGTTGATTGAGGTGGACTACGCCTCGCATGGTCCTCAGGTCGATGAGATCGCGGCTGAGCTGAACGAGGTCCTGAACGGGATCCGCCCGGTTCGGGGGACCGGAACGGAGGTGGCGTTCTATTCCACGGTGACCGGTGGCCGGGCCGATACGACCGGCCTGGATGTCGCGTACTGGGTGACCAATCTGCGGGAGCGCGTACGGTTCGCCGAGGCGATCGAGGCGTTGCTCGCCGATGGGCACCGGGTGTTCATCGAGGCCAGTACCCACCCCGTACTGACCATCGGGATGCAGGAGACCTTCGAGCACGCGGGTGTCGACGCGGTCACCGTGCCGACGCTGCGCCGTGACCACGGTGGCCGGGCTCAGCTGGTGCGGTCGCTCGCCCAGGCGTTCACCGCCGGGGTCGACATCGACTGGGCCGCACTGTTCCCCGCCGATCCGCCACCGAGGACGGTAGATCTGCCCACCTACGCCTTCCAGCATCAGCGTTACTGGCTGGACGGCCTCAGCGGGCGTGGCGCCGACCCCACCGACCTCGGGCTGATGTCCGCGGGCCACCCACTGTTGAGCGCTGCCGTGGAGCTCGCCGACGGGAGCGGCCATCTGCTGACGGGCCGGCTCTCGGCGCAGACGCATGGCTGGCTCGGTGAGCATGTGGTGGCGGGCGCCGTGCTGGTGCCCGGGACGGCATTGGTCGAGTGGGCGCTGCGGGCCGCCGACGAGGTCGGCTGTGGTGGCGTGGAGGAACTGGCGCTGCGCGTCCCGCTGGTAGTGCCGTCGGCGGGCGGGCTCCGCCTCCAGGTGGTCGTCGGTGCGCCCGGTGCGGACGGAGGGCGCGACGTGCGGATGTACTCCCGTCCCGACGACGATGCCGACCCCGGCCCGGGGTGGGTGTGTCACGCGGAGGGCGTGCTGAGCCCGGCCCCGGAGGGCTCCGCCCCGGCGGAGGAACTGGGCGGGGCATGGCCTCCGGCGGGTGCGATCCCCGTCGTCCTGGAGGAGTGCTACGAGCGGATCGCGGCGTTGGGATACGCGTACGGCCCCGCTTTCCAGGGGCTCCGGGCGGTGTGGCGGGACGGTGCGGATCTGCTGGCCGATGTGGTGTTGCCCGAGGCCGCCGGGGAGCAGACCGGATTCGGCATCCACCCGGCGCTGCTCGACGCGGCGCTGCACCCCGTTCTGCTGACCGACGAGTCCGCGGCCCACGCCGAGCCGGCCGATGGCCAGGTGTGGCTGCCGTTCAGCTGGAACGGAGTGTCGCTCCGGGCAGGCGGGGCCACCCGGGTGCGGGTCCGGCTGTCGCCTCATGAGCGGAGTGGGGAGGGCGAGCGGGCGCTGCGGATGACCGTGGCTGACGCCGTGGGCGCCCCGGTGCTGAGCGCCGATGCGGTGGTGTTGCGTTCGGCCACCACCGATCAGCTGGATACAGACCAACGGACGGGCGCGGATGGGCTGTTCGCCATGGACTGGATCCCCTTGCCGGTCCCGGCCGTGTCCAACGGCAACGGTGCGGGCCAAGCGGACGATGGCACCGACTGGGCGTTCCTGGGGGCCGAGAACAGTGTTGCGGCCGGATCCGACGTCGTATACCACCCGGATCTGGAGGCATTGATCACCGCGCTCGATGGCGGCGCGCCCGCGCCCTCGGTCGTCCTGGCCCATCAGCCCGCCACGGCCGACGACATCGGCACCGACGTCAGCCGGATGGCGGCGGACGGCCTGGCCGCGGCGGAGCGGGCCCTGACCCTGCTCCAGGGTTGGCTGGCCGAGCCGCGGCTGGCCGACGCCCGGTTGGTGGTGGTGACGCGCGGCGCCGTGGCGACAGGTGGCTCCGGTGGTGACGGAGCCGGCGCCGAGGGCGCGGATGTGGCCGGTGCCACGGTGTGGGGCCTGGTGCGCAGCGCGCAGGCCGAGAATCCGGGCCGATTCCTGCTGCTGGATCTCGAACCCCATGCCCAGGTGCCCGCCCACCACGTGGCGGACGGTGTGGCACGGGCGGCGCGGATGGACGAGTCGCAGGTGGCGCTCCGGGCGGGGCGGGTGCTGGTCCCCCGGCTGGTGCGGGCCGGCGGTGCGGGCTTGGTGGACCCGGTGAGGCACTCCGCGTGGCGCCTCGGGGTGGAGGGCGCGGCGACCGTGGACAGCGTACGGCCGGTGGCCTGCCCGGAGGTGTGGGAGCCCCTGGATGCCGGTCAGGTGCGGATCGAGGTCCACGCGGCGGGCGTCAACTTCCGCGACGCGCTGATCGTGGTGGGGATGTACCCCGGAGACGCGGTGTTCGGCGGCAGCGAGGGCGCCGGTGTGGTGCGGGAGGTCGGCCCGGGGGTGACCGGTCTCGCGGTGGGCGATCGGGTCATGGGTCTGTTCGAGGGCGCGTTCGGTCCAGTGGCCGTGGCGGACGCCCGTACGGTCGTACCCATCCCCGCCGGCTGGAGCTTCCGGCAGGCGGCCGCCGCCCCGGTGGTGTTCCTCACCGCCTGGTACGGCCTGGTGGAGCTGGGTGGGCTGCGGGCGGGGGAGTCGGTGCTGATTCATGCCGCGACGGGTGGTGTGGGGACGGCGGCGGTGCGGATCGCCCGCCATCTGGGCGCCGAGATCTACGCCACGGCCGGTCCGGGCAAGCATGCGGTGCTGGAGGAGATGGGCGTTGACCAACGGCACCGGGCCTCCTCGCGGGATCTGGACTTCGAGGAGGTGCTGCGCGAGGCGACCGGTGGCCGGGGCGTGGATGTGGTGCTCAACAGCCTCGCGGGGCCTTTCGTCGACGCCTCGGTCCGGCTGCTGGGTGACGGTGGCCGATTGCTGGAGCTAGGCAAGACCGACCTACGGGATGCGCGGCAGATAGCCGCTGAGCATCCGGGGGTGCGCTACCAGGCGTACGACCTGATCGCCGATGGCGGGCCGGACCGTATCGGCCGGATGCTGCGGGAGCTGAACGAGTTGTTCGCAGCCGGTGTGCTGGAGCCGCCGCCCGTCCGTGCGTGGCCGCTGAGCCGGGCGCGTGAGGCGTTGCGGTATCTGAGCCAGGCGAAGCACATCGGCAAGCTGGTGCTGGACGTACCGGCCGTGGTGGATCCGGACGGCACCGTACTGATCACCGGTGGCACCGGCACCCTGGGCGCGCTGGTCGCCGAACACCTCGTCCGTACCTGGAACATCAAGCACCTCCTGCTGGTCAGCCGAAGAGGCCTGGACGCCCCCGGTGCGGGGGACCTGATGACTCGGCTGTCCGATCTGGGGGCCGAGGTACGCATCGTCGCGCGGGACATCGGCGACGCCGCCGCCGTGGCCGACCTCATCGCGGACATCGACCCGGCGCATCCGCTGACCGGGGTCATCCACTCGGCGGGTGTGCTGGACGACGCGATGGTTCCGTCGCAGACTCCCAAGCGTTTGGCGCGGGCCTGGTCGGCGAAGGCCGAGGCGGCGGCCCATCTGCACACCGCGACGGCGGATCTGCGGCTGGGCATGTTTGTGATGTTCTCCTCCTTCGCCTCCGATCTGGGCACCCCCGGGCAGGCCAACTACGCGGCGGCGAACGCCTTTTGCGATGCGCTGGCCACGTACCGCCAGACCGCCGGGGATCCGGGACTGTCGGTGGCGTGGGGGCTCTGGGCGGCCACCAGCGGTCTCACCGCACAGCTGGCCGACGCCGACCTGGCCCGGATCGGCCGTCTGGGCATCAAGGCCAACAGCACCGACGAGGGACTGGCGCTGCTGGACGCCGCCTGCCGCCACGGCCATCCCCATCTGCTCGCGCTCAACCTGGACACCGGGGCCCTGGCCGCCCAGACCACCGGCACCCTGCCCACCCCCCTCCGGGCCCTCGCCGCGGGCGGCAGCGGCCGCGCCCGGCCGACCGCCGCCCCCGGTGGCCAGGACAGCGACTGGGCCGGCCGGCTCGGCGGGCTGCCGGCCACCGAACAGCACCGGCTGCTGCTCAACCTGGTGCGCAGCCACGCCGCCACGGTGCTGGGACATGCCGATCCGGGCGTGGTGCACCCGGACACGCCGTTCAAGGACCTCGGATTCGACTCGCTGACCGCCGTGGAGCTGCGCAACCGACTCGCCGCCGCCACCGGGCTGCGCCTGCCCGCGGCTCTCATCTTCGACCACCCGGAAGCGGCCGTGCTGGCCGAGCATCTGCGCCGGGAGCTCTCACCGGGCGGTGAGGTGGTGGCGCCGACGGGCTCGGGCATGCCCCACCCGGTCCTCAACGAGCTGGTCAGGCTGGAGAACAACCTGTCCGCCGTCATGGTCGAGGACGTGGACTCCGGCGCGGTGACGGCGCGGCTGGAGACCTTGCTGTCGAAGTGGAAGGCGTTGTGTTCCCCCGCCGACGACGGCAACGCGGTGGAGCGGTTGCAGGTGGCGACCGCCGATCAGGTTCTTGCATTCATCGACAACGAACTTGGCCTGTCATGACCAATGTGGCGCGCCCTTCGCTGAAGGCCGGGTGATCCTCCGTGACCCAAGCTAATGAAGAGAAGCTGGTCGACTATCTGAGGCGAGTGGCAGGCGATCTGCACGAAACGCGTCAGCGGCTGCGTGAGATGGAGGACCGCTCCCAGGAGCCGGTGGCCGTGGTGAGCATCGCCTGCCGGTATCCGGGCGGGATCACCTCGCCCGAGGAGCTGTGGCGGCTCCTCGCCTCCGGTGAACACGCGATGGGGAAGTTCCCCACCGACCGCGGCTGGGATCTGGAGGGCCTGTTCCACCCCGACCCGGACCACCCCGGCACCAGCCATGCCCGCGAGGGCGGTTTCCTCTACGACGCCGACCGGTTCGACCCGGAGTTCTTCGGGATCAGCCCGCGGGAGGCGCTGGTGACCGATCCGCAGCAGCGGCTGCTGCTGGAGGTGTCCTGGGAGTTGCTCGAGCGCGCGGGGATCGATCCCACCTCGCTCAAAGGCAGCTCCACGGGCGTCTACGCGGGGACCGCCCTCCCCGGCTTCGGCACCCCGCACATCGACAAGGGCGCCGAAGGCTATCTGGTGACCGGCAACGCTCCCAGCGTGCTCTCGGGCCGGGTGGCGTACACGCTCGGTCTGGAGGGACCGGCGGTCACGGTGGACACAGCGTGTTCCTCGTCGCTGGTGTCGATGCATCTGGCGTGCCAGGCGCTACGGCAGGGCGAGTGCACCCTGGCTCTGGCCGGTGGTGTGACGGTGATGGCCATCCCGAACGTCTTCACCGAGTTCTCCCGGCAGCGCGGTCTGGCGCCCGACGGCCGGTGCAAGGCGTTCTCCGCCGACGCGGACGGCACCGCCTTCTCCGAGGGCGTCGGGCTGGTGCTGCTGGAGCGGCTGTCCGACGCCCGCCGCCACGGTCATCGGGTGCTCGCGCTGATCAGGGGCTCCGCCATCAACCAGGACGGCGCGTCGAACGGCCTGACCGCCCCCAGCGGACCCTCCCAACAGCGAGTCATCACCCAGGCGCTGGCGAACGCGCGGCTGTCACCGGCCGAGGTGGACGTGGTGGAGGCGCACGGCACCGGCACCCGGCTGGGGGATCCGATCGAGGCGCATGCGCTGCTGACCACCTACGGCCAGGACCGGCCCGACGGGCGGCCGCTGTGGCTGGGGTCCGTCAAGTCCAACATCGGACACACCCAGGGCGCCGCGGGCGTGGCCGGCGTCATCAAGATGATCACGGCAATGCGGTACGAGACGCTGCCCGCGACCCTGAACGTCACGCAGCCCACACCCCATGTCGACTGGGCGGCAGGCACCGTACGTCTGCTCACCGAACCCGTCGACTGGCCGCGTGGCGAGCGCCCCCGCCGCGCCGCCGTGTCCTCGTTCGGCATCTCCGGAACCAACGCCCATCTGCTGCTTGAGCAGCCACCTGTCCGCGCCGAGGGCCAGGGCACCCCCCTGCCGGACGGATCCGCGGTGCCCTGGGTGCTGTCCGCCCGTACCGATCAGGCGCTACGCGACCAGGCCGAAGCACTGGCCACCCATCTGGAGGTCTACCCCGGGCTGTCCGTGGGCGATGTGGGCTGGTCGCTCGCCCGGACCCGCTCGGCATTCGAACACCGGGCCGTGGCCGTCGGCGAGGAACGTGAGGAGTTGCTGACGGCCGTACGGGCCCTGGCCGACGGCTGCGGCCACCCCGCGCTGACGCGGGCCACGGTGGCCGCCCGCTCCGGCGGCACCGCCTTCATGTTCACCGGACAGGGGAGCCAGCAGCCCGGTACGGGCCACGAGCTGTACCGCATCTTTGAGGTGTTCGCCACCGCCATCGACGACGTGTGCGCCCATCTGGACCCGCTGCTCGGCCGCTCGCTGCGCGACATCGTCTTCGCCGCGGAGGACACCGACGAGGCGCGGGCGCTGCACGGGACCGGGGTGACCCAGGCGGCCCTCTTCGCGCTGGAGACCGCCCTCTTCCGGCTCGTCACCTCCTTCGGCCTCACCCCGGCCTTCCTGACCGGCCACTCCGTCGGCGAGCTGGTGGCCGCTCATGTGGCGGGCGTACTGTCCCTGCCGGATGCCTGCGAGCTGGTCGCCGCCCGGGGACGGCTGATGCAGGCGCTTCCGGCCGGTGGCGCCATGGCCGCCGTCGAGGCGGCCGAGGAGCAGGTCCTGCCGCTGCTCGCGGACCGTGAGGACCGCGTCGCGCTCGCCGCCGTCAACGGCCCTACCGCCGTCGTGGTGTCCGGGGACGCCGAGGCCGTCGACGAGATCGCCCGCACCCTCAAGGAGCGGGGACACCGGACCAAGCGGCTGCGCGTCAGCCACGCGTTCCACTCGCCGCTCCTGGACCCCATGCTGGACGAGTTCCGCGACGTGGCCCGCCGGCTCACCTATCACGCGCCACGGATTCCGGTGATCTCCAACCTCACCGGCGCTCCGGCCGCCGCCGGGCAGCTTCGCGACCCCGAGTACTGGGTACGTCACGTCCGGCAGCCCGTACGCTTCCACGATGGTCTGCGGACGCTCCGCGCGGAGGGGGTGGCGCGCTACCTCGAACTCGGGCCGGACGCTGTCCTCACCACCGTGGCCCAGGACAGCCTCGCCCACGGGGAGGAGTCCACCCCGGACACCGCCCCCGTGTGCGCCGCCGCCCTGCGCCACGGCCGCGACGAGCCCCGCACCCTGCTGGCGGCCCTGGCCCTGATGCACATCGACGGTGACACGGTTGACTTCTCCGCCGCCCTCCCGAAGGGCGCGGGCCATGTCGACCTGCCCACCTACCGGTTCCAGCGCCGGCGGTACTGGCGGCCCGTCCCGAACGCCACCGCCGACGTACGCGCCGTCGGCCTCGGCACCACCGACCACCCCCTGCTCCCGGCCGCCGTGGAGACGCCCGACGGCGGGCTGCTGCTGACCGGGCGGCTGTCCCTGCGCACCCACGCCTGGCTGGTGGACCACACCATCGCGGACAGCGTGCCCTTGCCCGGCACGGCCCTGCTGGAGCTGGCCCTGCTCGCCGCGGCACGGACCGGCTGTGAGCTGCTCGACGATCTCACCCTGGAGACACCCCTGATCCTGCCCGCCACGGGCGCGGTGCGGATCCAGCTCGCGGTGGCCGCCCCCGACGAGTCCGGCCGGCGTCCCCTCACCCTCTCCTCGCGGCCGGCGGACGGGGAGAGCGACGACCCGGGAGCCACGGCGCTCTGGCGTCGCCACGCCGCCGGTGTCCTGACCGAGGCGGCCACCACCCCGCCCGTGGCCGCACCGCCCCCTGCGGCCTGGCCACCGGCCGGGGCCGTAGCGATCGACGTGACCGAGCTGTACGAGCGCCTGACCGCCCAGGGCTACACATACGGACCCGCCTTCCGGGGGCTGCACGCGGCGTGGAGGCTCGGCGAGGAGATGTTCGCCGAGGTCCGCCTGGCACCGGAGCAGCGCGGCGAGGCCGACGGATACGGCATGCACCCCGCCCTGCTCGACAGCGCGCTGCACCCGGTGGAAGAGCTGTTCAACGGCGGCTACCGGCCTGATGGCACGGCGGGGACCGTCAGGCTGCCGTTCTCCTTCAGCGGGGTGCGGCTGTTCGCCACCGGCGCCACCCGGCTGCGGGTCCGGATCACACCGACCGCTTCGGACACCGTCACCCTGACGCTGACCGATGACAACGGCGCACCCGTGGCCACGATCGCATCCCTCGGGCTGCGGGAAATCCCCGCCGACCGCTGGCGCTCCGTCCGAGCGGCCGCGAGGGACGACTCCCTGTACCGGCTGGACTGGCAACCCGGTCCCGTTGCCGTCGACGCCCTTGCGGCGGCGGCGAGTTGGGCCGTCGTCGGACCGGGCCGGCTCGGCCTGGCCACCTCGGCCCACCCGGATCTGACCGCGCTCATGACCGCCGTCGACGACGGGCTGCCGGTCCCCGACTTCGTCATCCTGGAATGCCCCGGTGCACCGGACACGCCCTCGGACCCGGACGACACGCCCGCGCGGGTGCGCGCGGCCGCCCATCATGTACTCGGCGCGCTGCGCGAGTGGCTGACGGACGAGCGCCTCAGCCCGGCCCGGCTGGTCATCGCGACCCGCGGCGCGGTCGCCACCGGCCCCGAGGACGAGCCCGCCGACCTGGTCACCGCACCCGTCTGGGGCCTGGTCCGCGCCGCGCAGGCCGAACACCAGGACCGGATCCTGCTCCTGGACCTGGACGACGACCCCGACTCGCGCCACACCCTGCACACCGCCCTTCCGGCCGCCGTGGCGGGTGCCGAATCCGAGCTGGCGGTACGGGAGGGCACGGTCCGCGTGCCGCGTCTGGTAAGGGCCCGCCCCGACCAGGACACCTCCCTCCCCGCCCTCGATCCGGACGGAACGGTCCTGATCACCGGTGGCACCGGAGCGCTGGGCCGACTGGTCGCCCGGCACCTGGCCACCGCCCACGGCGTACGCCATCTGCTGCTGGTCAGCCGGCGCGGCGGCGCCACGGAGGACATCGACGCGTTCGTGGCCGAACTGACCGCGCTGGGCGCCGGCGTACGCATCGCCGCCTGCGATGCGGCCGACCCCCAGGCGCTGGCAGCGCTGCTCGCCACCGTCCCCGCGGAACACCGGTTGACGGCCGTGATCCACGCCGCCGGGGTGCTCGACGACGGCGTGGTCTCCGCGATGACACCCGACCAACTCGACGCCGTACTCGCCCCGAAGCTCGACGCCGCGTGGCATTTGCACCGGCTGACCGAGCCGATGGATCCGGCCGCCTTCGTGATGTTCTCCTCCGCCACCTCCCTCATGGGCAACGGTGGCCAGGCCAACTACGCCGCCGCGAACATGTTTCTCAACGCGCTCGCGGAACACCGTCGCGCCGAGGGCCGTACGGCACACACCCTGGCCTGGGGGCTGCTGGCCGCCGCCGGCGGAATGACCGGCCACCTCGATGACACCGACCTGGCCAGGATGGCCCGCTCCGGCAACGCCCCCGTCTCCAACGAGCAGGCGCTGGCGCTGTTCGACACGGCGCTGACCACCGCGTACCCGACCGTCGTCCCGGCCCGGTTCGACCTGGGCGCGCTGCGCGCACGGGCCGCTTGCGGACCGCTGCCGCCCGTACTGCGGCGCCTGGTGCACACTCCGGCGCGGCCCGCCGTGGACTCCGGGACGGTGCTATGGGCCGGACGGCTGGCCGGGCTGCCCACCGAGGAGCAGGACCGACTCATCGGCGAACTGGTCCGCGATCAGGTCGCCACCGTGCTCGCGCATCCCACACCCGGGGCCATTGAGCCGGGCAGGGCCTTCCAGGAGCTCGGCTTCGACTCACTGACCGCCCTCGACCTGCGGAATCGGCTCAACGCGGCCACCGGTACCCGGATCCCGGCCACCGTCATCTTCGACTACCCGACCCCCGACGCCCTGGTGCGCTTTCTGCGCGACCAGCTGCTCGGTGCACCGGCCGCGGCGCCCCGCGGACCGACGGCGGCCGTGGTGGCGGCCGACGACGATCCGATCGCCATCGTCGGGATGGCCTGCCGCTATCCCGGCGCGGTCGGTTCACCGGAGGCGCTGTGGCGGCTGGTGGCCGACGGTGTCGACGCGATCGGGGAGTTCCCCTCGGACCGCGGCTGGGACCTCGCCCACCTCTTCGATGCGGACCCGGACCACGCCGGCACCAGCTATGCCCGCGAGGGCGGATTTCTGTACGAGGCGCCGCGGTTCGACGCCGAATTCTTCGGGATCAGCCCGCGCGAGGCCCTGGCGACCGACCCACAGCAGCGGTTGCTGCTGGAGACCGCGTGGCAGGCGTTCGAGAACGCGGGCATCGATCCCGTGAGCCTGCGCGGCAGCCAGAGCGCGGTGATCACCGGAGTCATGTACGACGACTACGGCGGCCGCTTCCTGGGCCGCACCCCCGAGGGCGTGGAGGGACGCCTGATGACCGGCAGCACACCGAGTATCGCCTCCGGGCGGGTGGCGTTCACCTTCGGCCTGGAGGGGCCCGCGGTGACGGTGGACACGGCGTGTTCGTCGTCGCTGGTGGCCATGCACTTGGCAGCCCAGGCGCTGCGGCAGGGAGAGTGCACGCTGGCCCTGGCCGGCGGGGTGACGGTGATGGCCACGCCGAACACCTTCGTCGAGTTCTCGCGCCGGCGCGGGCTGGCGTCGGACGGGCGCTGCAAGCCCTTCGCGGCGGCGGCCGACGGCACGGGCTGGGGCGAGGGCGTCGGCCTGCTCGTGCTGGAGCGGCTGTCGGACGCGCGGCGCAACGGCCATCGGGTGCTGGCGGTGATGCGGGGCTCGGCGGTCAATCAGGACGGCGCGTCGAACGGTCTGACGGCGCCGAACGGCCCCTCGCAGCAGCGGGTGATCCGCCAGGCGCTGGCCACCGCGCGCCTCTCTCCGGCCGACGTCGACGCGGTGGAGGCACATGGCACCGGAACCACCCTCGGCGACCCCATCGAGGCCCAGGCCCTGCTCGCCACCTACGGACAGGACCGGCCGGAAGGCCGGCCGCTGTGGCTCGGCTCGGTCAAGTCCAACATCGGTCACACCCAGGCCGCCGCCGGAGTGGCGGGGGTGATCAAGATGGTGATGGCGATGCGGCACGGTCTGTTGCCCGCCTCCCTGCACATCGACGAGCCCAGCCCGCATGTGGAATGGGACGACGGCGGGGTGCGGCTGCTGACGGAGGCGGTCGAGTGGCCCCGGTCCGAACGGCCCCGCCGGGCGGCCGTGTCCTCCTTCGGTATCAGCGGCACCAACGCCCATGTAATCCTTGAACAGGCCCCTGAGCAGCCGGAACATACGGAGCCAAGGGTGCGGGAGCCCCGTGTGGTGCCCTGGGTGCTGTCCGCCCGCGGCACGATGGCGTTGCGGGACCAGGCACGGGCGCTGGCCGCACATCTGACCACCGACCGTGCGGCGTCGCCCGCCGAGGTGGGCTGGTCGCTCATCGGCACCCGCACCCTGTTCGACCACCGGGCCGTGGTGGTCGGCGAGGGCCGCGCGGAGTTGATGGCGGCGGTCGAAGCGCTGGCCGCCGACGAAACACATCCGGGCGTCGTGCACTCCGGCGCCGCCACGACCACCGGCGGCGTAGGCCCGGTGCTGGTGTTCCCGGGCCAGGGCTCCCAGTGGATCGGGATGGGCGCGGGGCTGCTGGACGTCTCCCCGGTGTTCGCGGCGCGGACGGCGGAATGCGAACGGGCCCTCGCACCCTACGTCGACTGGTCACTGACGGACGTACTGCGCGGCGCGGACGGTGTGGGCGAGCTGAGCCGGGTCGATGTGGTGCAGCCCGTGCTCTGGGCGGTGATGGTGTCCCTGGCCGCCGTCTGGGCGGGCTACGGTGTGCAACCCGCCGCCGTCGTCGGCCACAGTCAAGGCGAGATCGCCGCCGCCTGCGTCGCCGGAGCACTCTCCTTGGCGGACGGCGCCCGGATCGTGGCCCTGCGCAGCCAGGCGCTGCGCCGGCTGGCCGGTGGCGGGGCGATGGCCTCCCTGGGCGTCGGTCAGGACCAGGCGGCCGCGTTGCTCGCCCGACTCGGCGAGCGCGCCGCCGCCGTAGTCGTGGCCGCCGTCAACGGGCCCGCGTCCACCGTCGTCTCCGGGCCCCCGGAGCAGGTGACAACGGCGGTGGCCGCCTGCCGCGACACCGGTGAGCGGGCCCGGATGATCGAGGTGGACTACGCCTCGCACAGCCCGCAGGTCGACGGGATCACCAATGAACTCGCCGGGCTTCTCAGCGGAGTTGACCCTGTCGGGGAGCCCGGGACGGGCGTGGCGTTCTACTCCACCGTGACCGGTGGCCGGGCCGACGCAGCGCTTCTCGACACCGCGTACTGGGTGCGTAATCTGCGGGAGCGGGTGCGGTTCGCCGAGGCGATCCAGGCGCTGCTGACCGATGGCCACCGGGTGTTCATCGAGGCCAGCACCCACCCCGTACTGACCGTCGGGATGCAGGAGAGCTTCGAGGAAGCGGGCATCCAGGCCGTTACGGTCCCCACGCTGCGCCGCGACCATGGCGACCTCGCCCAGCTGGTGCGGTCGGTGGCCCAGGCGTTCACCGCCGGGATCGCGGTGGACTGGACCGCCCTGTTCCCCACTGACCCCACACCGCGGACGGTGCCGCTGCCCACGTACGCCTTCCAGCGCGAGCGGTACTGGCTCGACGGCGCCAGTGGCCGTGGCGGCGACCCCGCCGACCTCGGCCTGGTCTCCGCGGACCACCCGCTGCTCGGCGCGGCCGTGGAACTGGCCGACGGCAGCACCCATCTGCTCACCGGCCGGATCGTGGCTGGTGGTGGCGAGGGCTGGCTCAGCGAGCATGTGGTGGCGGGCACGGCGCTGGTACCGGGCGCGGCGCAGGTCGAGTGGGCGCTGCGGGCGGCCGACGCGGCCGGTTGCGGCGCGGTGGAGGAACTGGCGCTGCAGGTCCCGCTGGCGCTTCCGGAGTCGGGAGGGCTGCGCGTCCAAGTGGTCGTGGGCGAGGCCACCGAGGACGGGCGGCGCGACGTACGGATGTACTGCCGCCCCGACCGTGACGCCGAGCCCACCGCCGACACGGCATGGGTGTGCCACGCGGTCGGCGTGCTCGCCCCACCCCGGGAAGACGACCGTGCGCACCAGCCGCCCGGTGCCGGGGCCTGGCCTCCGCCGGGTGCGGAGCCGGTGGACACGGAGGGGTTCTACGAGCGGGCCGCGGCGGCCGGATACGGATACGGACCCGCCTTCCGGGGCGTACGGAAGCTGTGGCGCGACGGTGCGGATGTGCTCGCCGAAGTGGCGTTGCCCGAAGCCGCCGGAGAGCAGGACGGATTCGGCATCCACCCAGCGTTGCTGGACGCCGCCCTGCACCCGGCCGCGATGCTCGTCGACCACCTCGGACACACGGACGACGGCGAGCGGGTGTGGCTGCCGTTCGCCTGGAACGGGGTGTCGCTGTGGGCCGCCGGGGCGACCACCGTACGCGTCCGATTGTCCCCGCACGAGCAGGGTGCGGAGGGCGAGCGGGCGCTGCGGGTGACCGTGTCCGACGCCGTGGGCGACCCCGTCCTGACCGTCGACTCACTCGTGCTGCGCCCCGCCCGTACGGATCAGCTGCGGACCGCGGGCCGTTCCGAGGTGGACGGGCTGTTCACCCTGGACTGGATTCTCCTGCCGGTGGCGGCTCCGGGTGTCGGCAGTGTGCTGCCGGAGCCGATGGCCGGGGACGGCGGCTGGGCGGTACTGGGCTCCACGGGCGAGGACTGGGACGCGCCGGGTGTGATGTGCCATCCGGATCTGGAGTCGCTGATCGCGTCGTTCGCCACCGGAGGTCCGGTGCCTTCGGTGGTCCTGACCGGCGTTCCCTGCGCGCAAGCGGCTGCCGGAGGCATCAGCGAGACCGGTGGCCTGGCCGCCGTGCAGCGGATGGCGCACCTATTGCGGGGGTGGCTGGCCGAACCGCGGTTGGCCGAGGCGCGCTTGGTGGTGGTCACCCGCGGCGGGGTCGCGACCGGCCGTGCCGGGGCCGAGGAACCCGGCGCCGAGGTCGTGGACGCGGCCGTTGCCGCCGTGTGGGGCCTGCTGCGCAGCGCACAGGCGGAGAACCCGGAGCGATTCATCCTGCTCGACCTCGACCCCCACGGCGGAACCGGCCCCGAGGAGGTCGGCGCCGGGGTGGTGGACGGTGTGCTGCGGGCGGCCGGGATGGACGAGCCGCAAGTGGCGGTGCGTGCGGGCCGCCTCTGGGCGCCTCGGCTGATGCGCGCCGGTGCCGCCGGCAGCGGCGACCTGGTGGGCCCGGTGGGGCAACCGGCGTGGCGACTGGCCGTGAAAGGCGCGTCGACCGTGGAAAACGTGACGGTCGTGCCATGCCCCGAGGCGCTGGAGCCGCTGGGGCCCGGTGAGGTCCGTATCGCGGTGCACGCGGCGGGCATGAACTTCCGGGACGCGCTGATCGTGGTGGGGATGTACCCGGGCGGCGGGGTGTTCCGGGGCAGTGAGGGCGCCGGTGTCGTCACGGATATCGGTGCGGAGGTGACCGGTCTCGCGGTCGGCGATCGCGTCATGGGCCTGTTCGAGGGCGCGTTCGGCCCGCAGGTGGTGGCGGATGCGCGGATGGTGGTGCCGATCCCGGAGGGCTGGAGCTTCCGGCAGGCGGCTGCGGTACCGGTGGTGTTTCTGACGGCCTGGTACGGGCTGGTGGAGTTGGGCGGACTCCAGGCAGGGGAGTCGGTGCTGATCCATGCGGCGGCCGGTGGCGTCGGCATGGCGGCGGTGCAGATCGCCCGGCATCTGGGTGCGGAGATCTATGCCACGGCCAGTCCGGGCAAGCATGCGGTGCTGGAGGAGATGGGCATCGACCGGGCGCACCGGGCCTCGTCGCGCGATCTGGACTTCGAGGATGTGCTGCGCGAGGCCACCGGCGGACGCGGTGTGGATGTGGTGCTGAACAGCCTCGCCGGACCCTTCGTCGACGCCTCGCTGCGGCTGCTGGCCGACGGCGGCCGGCTCTCCGAGATGGGCAAGACCGACATCCGCCATCCCGACCACATCGCGGCCGAGTACGCGGGCGTACGCTACCGGGCCTTCGACCTCGTCCCCGACGCTGGACCGGACCGCATCGGGGCGATGCTGCGCGAGTTGCGCGCGCTGTTCGCCGCCGGGGTGCTGCGGCCCGCGCCCGTACGGAGCCGGCCGCTCAGCCGGGCCCGGGACGCCCTGCGGGAGCTGAGCCAGGCCCGTCACACCGGCAAGCTGGTGCTCGACGTACCCGCCGCGGTCGACCCCGACGGCACGGTGCTGATCACGGGCGGCACCGGCACCCTGGGTGGCCTGGTCGCCGAACATCTGGTCCGCGCCTGGCGGGTCGGCCATCTGGTGCTGGCGAGCAGGCGGGGCGAGGACGCCCCGGGCGCCAAGGAACTGGCCTCCCGGCTCGCCGAGCTCGGCGCTCGGGTGCGGATCGCCGCGGTGGACGTCACCGACGCGGCAGCCGTGGCGGACCTGGTGGCGGGCATCGACCCCGAGCATCCCCTGACCGGTGTCATCCACGCCACGGGGCTGTTGGACGACGCCGTGGTCACCTCGCAGACTCCGGAGCGCATCGCCCGGGTGTGGGCGGCGAAGGCCACGGCCGCGGCCCACCTCCACGCGGCGACGGCCCATCTGCGTCTGGGTGTGTTCGTGCTGTTCTCCTCGGCGGCGGGCACACTGGGCAGCCCGGGGCAGGCCAACTACGCTGCGGCGAACGCCTTTTGCGATGCGCTGGCCGCACACCGCCGGGCCGCCGGACTGCCGGGGGTGTCGGTGGCATGGGGCCTGTGGGCCGACACCAGCGGAATGACCGGACACCTGGCCGAGGCGGATCTGGCCCGGATGGCCCGTACCGGCGTCAACGCACTTGGCACCCAGCAGGGCTTGGCCCTGCTCGACGCCGCCGTCCAACACGGTGGCGGCCACGTGGTCGCGGCCGGTGTGGATCCCCGTACCCTGGCCGGCCTGCCCGCCGACAGCCTGCCCGCCGCGCTCCGCGCCCTGGCCACCACGGTCGGCGGTAGCGGAGCCGGGCGGCGTACGGCGGCGGCCGCCGGTGGCGGACAGCAGGTCGACTGGCGTGCTCGGCTCGCGGGCCTGTCGACGGCCGAGCGGCATCGTCTTGTGCTCAATCTGGTCCGTGGCCACGCGGCCACGGTGCTCGGACACGCCGATGTGGACGCGGTGCAGGCCGATGCCAGCTTCAAGGAGCTGGGCTTCGACTCGCTTACCGCCGTGGAGCTGCGCAACCGGCTGGCCGCGGCCACCGGTCTCCGTCTGCCCGCCGCCATGGCCTTCGACTATCCGGAGGCTGCTGTGCTGGCCGAATATCTGCTGGAACGGCTGACGCCCGACGACGGAGCCGCCGCGGGCACGGACGCCGTCGATCCCGTCCTCAATGAATTGGCACGGCTCGATACGACCCTGGCCACCCTCGTCACGGACGAGGAAGGCCGCCAAAGGATCGCCAAACGGCTGAGCGGACTGCTGACGAAATGGAATGGCAGTCCCACCGACCCGGCCGGCCCGACGGACTTCAGCGCTCTTGAGTCCGCGTCGGACGACGAGATGTTCGAGCTGATTGACCGTGAACTGCCCTGATGGAGGAGCGAAAACTGATGTCGGGTACGGAAGAGAAGCTCCGTCAGTACCTCAAGCGGGTGACGGCCGATCTGGGGCAGACTCGTCAGCGCTTGCGGGAGGTGGAGGAACGGTGGCAGGAGCCGGTGGCCATTGTCAGCATGGCCTGCCGGTTTCCCGGCGGGATCGCCTCGCCGGAGGATCTGTGGGAGCTGGTCGCCTCTCACGGGGACGGGATCGGGGAATTCCCGACCGACCGCGGCTGGAATCTCGACGGCATCTACCATCCGGATCCGGATCACTCCGGCACCAGCTATGTCCGTCGGGGCGGATTCCTGGACCGGGCGGACGGCTTCGACGCCGCGTTCTTCGGCATCAGTCCGCGCGAGGCTTTGGCGGCCGAACCGCAACAACGCCAGCTCCTGGAAGTCTCCTGGGAACTGGTCGAACGAGCGGGTATTGACCCCCTTTCACTGAAGGGCACCCAGACCGGCGTATACGCGGGCGCCGGTATTCTCGGCTTCGGCACACCGCATGTCGAAAAGAGCGCCGAAGGCTATCTGCTGACCGGCAATACACTCAGTGTCGTCTCGGGCCGGGTGGCTTTCTCCCTCGGCCTGGAGGGGCCGGCGGTGACGGTGGACACGGCATGCTCGTCGTCTCTGGTGGCGATGCACTTGGCGTGCCAGGCGCTGCGGCAGGGCGAGTGCACCCTGGCCATGGCCGGTGGCGTGACCGTGATGACCACGCCGAACACCTTTGTGGAGTTCTCGCGCCAGCGCGGGCTGGCCCCCGACGGCCGCTGCAAGCCCTTCGCCGCCGCCGCGGACGGCACGGGCTTCTCCGAGGGCGTCGGGCTGCTGCTGTTGGAGCGGCTGTCCGACGCGCGGCGCAACGGCCACCAGGTGCTGGCGGTCATCCGGGGCTCGGCCATCAACCAGGACGGCGCGTCGAACGGCCTGACCGCGCCGAACGGCCCCTCGCAACAGCGAGTGATCCGTCAGGCGCTCATCAACGCCCAGCTGTCGTCCGCCGAGGTGGACGCGGTGGAAGCGCATGGCACGGGTACCACGCTCGGCGACCCGATCGAGGCCGAGGCGCTTCTCGCCGCGTACGGTCGGGACCGGTCGCCCGAACAGCCACTGTGGCTCGGTTCGTTGAAGTCGAACATCGGTCATACGCAGGGCGCCGCGGGTGTCGCGGGCGTGATCAAGATGGTGATGGCCCTGCGCCATGAGCTACTGCCGGCCACTCTGCACGTCGATGAGCCCACTCCGCACGCGGACTGGGACAGCGGTGCGGTGCGGCTGCTGACCGAGCCGGTCGCATGGCCCCGGAACGAGCGCCCGCGCCGGGTCGGGGTCTCCGCGTTCGGTATCAGTGGCACCAATGCGCATGTGATTGTGGAGCAGGCTCCTGAGGTGGGGGAGCGGGGCGCGGTGGGGCCTTCGCGTGACGGCGGTGGGGGGGTGCCGTGGGTGGTGTCGGGGCGGAGTGTGGAGGCGTTGCGGGGGCAGGCTGCGGCGTTGGCGGCGTGTGTGGTCGGGGGTTCTGGGGTGTCGGCTGCTGAGGTGGGGTGGTCGTTGGTGGCGACGCGGTCGGTGTTCGAGCACCGGGCGGTGGTGGTCGGCGAGAACCGTGAAGAGCTGGTTGCGGCTGTGGGGGCGTTGGCGGCTGGTGAGTCGCATCCGGGGGTTGTGTATTCGGGTGTTCCGGTGGTGGCTGGTGATGTGGGTCCGGTGTTGGTGTTTCCCGGGCAGGGGTCTCAGTGGGTGGGGATGGGTGCGGGGTTGTTGGATGCTTCGCCGGTGTTCGCGGGGCGGGTGGTGG
>NZ_JBEXFG010000085.1:0-17048 GCF_040606675.1 Streptomyces sp. NPDC005393
CGCTGTGCGCGTAGGAGTCTTGAGAAGGGCTGTCCCTAGTACGAGAGGACCGGGACGGACGAACCTCTGGTGTGCCAGTTGTCCTGCCAAGGGCACGGCTGGTTGGCTACGTTCGGGAGGGATAACCGCTGAAAGCATCTAAGCGGGAAGCCTGCTTCGAGATGAGGACTCCCACCCACTTGATGGGTTAAGGCCCCCAGTAGACGACTGGGTTGATAGGCCAGATATGGAAGCCGGGCAACCGGTGGAGTTGACTGGTACTAATAGGCCGAGGGCTTGTCCTCAGGTGCTCGCGTCCACTGTGTTGGTTCTGAAGTAACGAACCGTGTCTTTGTCCGGTTCAACTTCATAGTGTTTCGGTGGCCATAGCGTAAGGGAAACGCCCGGCAACATTCCGAACCCGGAAGCTAAGCCTTACAGCGCCGATGGTACTGCAGGGGGGACCCTGTGGGAGAGTAGGACGCCGCCGAACAATTATTAGCCTCGGTCCCGAGCACTCAGTGCTCGGGACCGAGGCTTTTTGCGTTCCACTGGATCGGATGTTCCACCGGATCGGGTGAAAAGGGCTGTGCGCCCTGGCGTGGCGAACGTGAGGGCGCACAGAGTTGTTGTGGGGCCGATGGGGCCTGCCCGTTGACGATAGGTCAACTGATCTTCAACTGGTCGTGAAAGCCTGACCAGACGGGGCAGGGGGAGGTGATGACCCGTATGGTGACGCATCGTCCGGTGAGGAGCATTGCCGCATCAGTTCCCGGAGGCCGAACCGACGGGCTCGTGGCCGGAGTCGTGCTCTTCCGTTCCGTATCCCTGCACCCCTGTGGCGCGGGCGAGTTCGAGGTCGAGGCCCTCGCGCCGGATTCGCTGGTCCATGTAGAGCAGGGCGGTCACCCCGGCGCTGATCGGGAAGGTGAGGGTCGAGCTGATGACCCCTCCGACACCGACGACGACCAGGAAGGTCCAGCCGACCGAGACGGATTTACCGGAAAGCCAGTCCATCGCGTTGTCCCCGCCGATCACCATTCCGACGAGGCTGGTCGGCACCTCGACGATGGCGCCGAGGATGAAGGCGACCACGACGGCGAGGAGTTGGACGCCGAAGACGCGCCACCACGCGCCGCGCACCAGCTTGGCGGAGCGGCGCAGGGCCGCCATGATCCCCTGCTTCTCCAGCATCAGCGCGGGGGCGGCGAGGCTGAAGCGGACCCAGAGCCAGACGGCGACGCCGGCCGCCGCGAGCCCCCCGAGGGAGGCAAGCGCCGCGCCTTCGCTGTCCACCCCTGCGGCGGCCAGCAGCAGACCCGGCGTCATACCCGCGGCGATGATGGCCACGGCGATGGCGGGGATCAGGAAGAGCAGCCCGCACAGCTGAAAGAGGTACGGCCGGGCGCCGCCCCAGGCCTCGCCGGGAGACACGGACCGGCCCAGAACCGCCCGCGCGGTGACCACGGTCAGCAGGGCGGTGGTGACGATGGTGCCGAGGACGCCGAGGAGCAGCGTGACTCCGCTGTCCCCGAGCGCGCTGGCGACGGCGCGCATCGCCTCGCCGGCGGTCGCGTCCGGGTCGTCGAGGGAGGGGGCCGCGGCTCCGCGGTTGTCCTTGAACCAGAGCCCGGTGGCGGCCGTGGCCAGGCCCTGGGTGACGACCGAGACGATCAGCGAGATGCCGAGGACCGTGCGCCAGTGGGCTCGCATGGTGGCCATCGCGCCGTCGAGGATCTCGATGACGCCGAGCGGCCGCAGCGGAATGACCCCGGGGCGGGGGGCGGGCGCCGGCTGTCGCCGGCCGGGCCCCCAGCCGCCGCCCGGCGCCGGTCCGGTCGGGCGAGCGGGGGGCGGCGTGGGGCCACCGGTGGGCGCGGTCCAGCGACCGGCGGGCGGCTGCCGCTGGGCCCACTTGGCGCCCCATACCGGCTGTTCCGGCACGGGCCGGGCGGCGGGTTCGCCCTGCTGCCGAGCATCGTGGTCCGGCTCGTCGGAAGGGGACGATCCGGGCGGGGCCCAGCCCGGAGAGTCGTTCATCGTCGCTCCGTTGGTTGTTCGTTGGCCGGCCGTGGACGGTCCGGCGGGCGGATGGCAGCCATCGTGCCACGGTGCGTTGCGCTCCGTAGGGGTCGCCGGGGGCCGCTGGGCACTTCAATAGACGGTGCCGCACAGGGCAGACTGGGCGGATGGTTGATCAGCATCCGGTATCCCCGGAAGGCTCCACACCCCCCGCTGCCTTCGCACTGCGCTGGGTGGAACCCCCGGGGGGGCCCGTCCTGGTGCTCCTCGACCAGACGCGGCTTCCCGCCGAGGAGGTCGACCTGGTGTGCACCGATGTGCCGGTGCTGGTGGAGGCGATCCGCTCGCTCGCCGTGCGTGGCGCCCCGCTGCTCGGGATCGCCGGGGCCTACGGTGTGGCGCTCGCCGCGGCCCGGGGCATCGATGTGGACGAGGCCGCCGAATCGCTCGCCCACGCCCGCCCCACAGCCGTCAACCTGGCCTATGGCGTCCGGCGGGCCACCGCCGCGTACCACGCGGCCGTCAGGGAGGATGCGGACGCGGCTCAGGCCGCCGCGGCCGCCCTCGCCGAGGCCCGCGCCCTGCACCGGGAGGACGCCGACGCAAGCGAGCGGATGGCGGCGCACGGCCGGGCGCTCCTCGATGAACTGCTGCCCGCGGGCGGCTTTCGGATACTCACCCACTGCAACACCGGCTCCCTGGTCTCCGGGGGAGAGGGCACCGCCCTCGCCGTGGTCAAGGCGGTGCACCGGAGCGGACGGCTGCGTCGGCTGTGGGTGAACGAGACCCGTCCGCTGCTCCAGGGGGCGCGGTTGACCGCGTACGAGGCGGTCCGCGCGGGCATGGCGTACACGCTGCTCACTGATAACGCGGCGGGTTCGCTGTTCGCGGCGGGCGAGGTGGATGCGGTCCTGATCGGCGCGGACCGGATAGCCGCGGACGGCTCGGTGGCCAACAAGGTGGGCAGCTATCCGCTCGCGGTGCTGGCCCGCTACCACCACGTTCCGTTCGTCGTGGTCGCCCCGACCACGACGGTGGATCCGGACACTCCCGACGGAGCCGCGATCGAGGTCGAACAGCGCCCCGGACACGAGGTGACAGACATCACAGTTCCCCATGGTCCGGTCGCTGGGGCTGAAGCGGCCACCGGAGTGCCCGTCGCGCCCCTGGGGACACAGGCCCACAATCCGGCATTCGACGTAACCCCACCGGAGTTGGTGACGGCGATCGTCACCGAGGACGGAGTCATCTCGCCGGTCACCGCGGACCGTATCGTCGAGCTGTGTGCCCGGTCACGATCGGGTAATGGGATGATGTCGATATGAAGGGACGCGTCCTTGTCGTCGACGACGACACCGCACTGGCAGAGATGCTTGGCATCGTGCTGCGCGGCGAAGGCTTTGAACCGTCGTTCGTGTCGGACGGCGACAGGGCTCTTGCCGCCTTCCGCGAGACCAAGCCCGATCTGGTGCTGCTCGATCTGATGCTGCCCGGACGGGACGGTATAGAGGTGTGCCGGCTGATCCGGGCCGAGTCCGGGGTGCCGGTGGTCATGCTCACGGCCAAGAGCGACACGGTCGATGTGGTGGTCGGGCTGGAGTCCGGTGCGGACGACTACATCGTCAAGCCGTTCAAGCCGAAGGAGCTGGTGGCCCGGATCAGGGCGCGGCTGCGGCGTTCCGAGGAGCCGGCGCCGGAGCAGCTGGCCATCGGCGATCTGGTGATCGATGTGGCCGGGCATTCGGTGAAGCGGGACGGCCAGTCGATAGCGCTGACCCCGCTGGAGTTCGATCTGCTGGTGGCGCTGGCCCGTAAGCCGTGGCAGGTGTTC
This sequence comes from Streptomyces sp. NPDC005393, assembly GCF_040606675.1. Classification (NCBI taxonomy): domain Bacteria; kingdom Bacillati; phylum Actinomycetota; class Actinomycetes; order Kitasatosporales; family Streptomycetaceae; genus Streptomyces; species Streptomyces sp. NPDC005393. The sequence continues at coordinate 3,833 of NZ_JBEXFG010000085.1, forward strand.
ACCCGCGAGGTGCTGCTGGAGCAGGTGTGGGGCTATCGGCATGCGGCCGATACCCGGCTGGTGAATGTGCATGTGCAGCGGCTGCGGTCCAAGGTCGAGAAGGACCCGGAGCGGCCGGAGATCGTGGTGACCGTGCGCGGTGTCGGCTACAAGGCCGGACCCAGCTGAGATGTCGGGCGGCGGTACGGCTCCGCGGTCCGGTGGTCCGGGGGGCGGGGTTCCGGAGGGCGCCCATGCGAGGCGGCCCGATCCGGCGGGTGAGATACCGCTGCTCCGGAGGTTGTGGAGTGGCGGGCATCTGCTGCCCGACGGGGCGTCCGGTGGGCCGGCCCACCCGTTGATCCGGCTGTTCGGACGGTGGGCGCGGCGTCCGCTGCTGCCCGCCGCCCGGCTGTGGCGGCGGAACATCCAGTTGCGGGTGGTGGCCACCACGCTGCTGATGTCGCTCGGTGTGGTGATCCTGCTCGGCCTGGTCGTCATCGGGCAGGTGCGCAACGGGCTGCTCGACGCCAAGCGGCATGCGGCGCAGGGGCAGGCCGTCGGCGGGTTCGAGGTGGCCGAGCAGGTGGCCGACCGTAAGAGCGACACCCGGGGCCAGGACGGGGCGGGGGCCGCCGGCCGGGGCACCCAGGACTCCGGCGCCTGGCTGAACGCGATGGTGGAGCAGCTCGCCAGCGGTGGCAAGGGCGCGTACTCGGTGGTGGCGCTCAGCTCCGACTCGGGCGAGACGCCCTATGTGGCCAGCCGTGGCCCGCGCGCCTCCGGTGACGTCAAGCCGGACAGCGTGCCCGCCGATCTGCGCAAGCAGGTGGACGAGGGCCGGACCGCGCCGTACGAGCGGTACGGGAAGATCGTGCACGCCGGTTCCGGCGATGCCGAGCCCGCGCTGATCATCGGCAAGCGTCTCGACGACAACAACGGCGACGCGTACCAGCTGTACTACCTCTTCCCCTTCACTCAGGAGGAGAAGTCGCTGAGCCTGGTCAAGGGCACGCTGGCGACGGCCGGGGTGTTCGTGGTCGTGCTGCTCGGCGCCATCGCCTGGGTGGTGGTCCGGCAGGTCGTCACGCCCGTACGGATGGCCGCGGGGATCTCCGAGCGGCTGGCCGCCGGTCTGCTCCAGGAGCGGATGAAGGTCACCGGCGAGGACGACATCGCCCGCCTCGGCGAGGCGTTCAACAAGATGGCGCAGAACCTCCAGCTCAAGATCCAGCAGCTGGAGGCGCTCTCCCGGATGCAGCGCCGTTTCGTCTCGGATGTCTCCCATGAGCTGCGCACCCCGCTGACGACCGTAAGGATGGCGGCGGACGTCATCCATGAGGCGCGCGAGGACTTCGATCCGGTCACCGCGCGCTCCGCCGAGTTGCTGTGGGGCCAGGTCGACCGCTTTGAGTCGCTGCTCGCCGAGCTGCTGGAGATCAGCCGGTTCGACGCCGGCGCGGCCGCTCTGGAGGCCGAGCCGATCGATCTGCGCGATGTGGTGAAGCGGGTCGTGGACGCGGCCGAGCCGCTCGCCGAGGCCAAGGACACCCGGATCCTGGTGCGGGGCGCCGAGGCGCCGGTGGTGGTGGAGGCGGACACCCGCCGGGTCGAGCGGGTGCTGCGCAATCTCGTGGTCAACGCCGTGGAGCACGGTGAGGGCCGGGATGTGGTCGTACGGCTCGCGGCGGCGGGCGGCGCGGTGGCCGTCGCGGTGCGGGACTACGGGGTCGGGCTCAAGCCCGGCGAGGCGACCCGGGTGTTCAACCGCTTCTGGCGGGCCGACCCGGCCCGTGCCCGTACGACGGGCGGCACCGGCCTTGGACTGTCGATCGCGGTGGAGGACGCGCGGCTGCACGGCGGCTGGCTGCAGGCGTGGGGAGAGCCGGGTGGCGGTTCGCAGTTCCGGCTGACGCTGCCGCGGGCCGCGGGCGATGTGCTGCGTGGCTCGCCGATCCCGCTGGAGCCCGAGGACTCCCGGCGCAACCGCCATCCGGGTGACGCGGGGGCGCGGCAGCCCGCTGCGGAGCGGCTGGCGGCGGTGCCCGTGCAGCCGCGGTCCCCGCTGCCGCCGGTCGACGCTACGGCGCCCTCGGCCGATCCGACAGCCCTGCCGGGCAACGGCGCGCGGGTGGTGCGCGGCGCCCCGGAGCCGCCGCCCGGCCGGCCGAAGACGACACAGAACGAAGGGGAGGGCCGCCCCCGTGGGCGCTGACCGTGCCGACCGCCACCGCTTCCGCCGCCAGGTCCCCTGGGGCGGCCCTGGCCGCTCCCGGGGCACTGAGAGCCCCGGCGGGCCCGGGAGCCTGCGCAGCCGGGTGCTGAGCACGCCGGCGCTGCTCGTCTGCGGCGCCCTGCTGCTGTCCGGCTGCGCCTCGATGCCCGACCAGGGCGATGTGCGGCGGGTCGACTCCTCGGCGCGCTCCGACGTCGATTCGCAGGTCCGGGTCTACGGGGTGAGCCCGGGCAAGGGCGAGCAGCCCGCGGAGCTGGTCTCCGGCTTCCTGGAGGCCACCACGAGCGACGAGGAGAACTTCGGCACGGCGAAGGAGTACCTGACCAAGGCCGCGGCCAAGGGCTGGGACCCGTTCGCGGCCACCACGGTGCTGGAAGAGGCGCCGGACGTACGGGTCGAGACCGATCCCGGCGACCGGGACGGCAACGGTAAGACGGTCGTGCTGTCGGGCAAGCGCATCGCCACGGTGGACGCCACGCACGCCTACCGGCCCGACGAGGCGCCGTACGAGGAGCGCATCCACCTCACCCTGAGCGGCTCGGAGTGGCGGATCGACGGGCCGCCGCCGGGTCTCGTCCTCGGTGAGTCCGACTTCCAGCGCATCTACCGCTCGGTCAACAAGTACTACTTCGCCGACCTGGGACCGGACGCCGAGGAATCGAGGGTCGGGGACAGCGTCCTGGTCGCCGACCCGGTCTATGTGCGGCGCCGTATCGACCCGGTCACCGCGACCGTCAAGGCGCTGCTGGACGGCCCGACGGGATGGCTGGACCCGGTGGTCAGCACCTCCTTCCCCGGCGGCACGGCGCTCGGCCGCCGTGGCGAGAAGCTCTCGCTGGACGACTCGAACGCGCTGAAGGTCCGGCTGAGCGGCCGGGCGGCCCATGTCAGCGGGGCGCGCTGCGCCCGGATGGCGGCCCAGACGCTGTTCACGGTCCAGGACCTGGGAGAGGGCTCGTCCGAGGTCAGCGGGGTGCGGCTGGAGCGGCAGGACGGCTCGGAGCTGTGCGCCCTGTCCAGCGACGCGGCGCGCTCCTATGCGCCGGACGGGGTCGAGGGCCATCCGCAGCATCAGTACTTCGTCGACTCCAAGCACCGGATGGTCCGGCTGTCCGACGACGAGGACGGGGCACAGGCCGTGCCGGGGGCGTTCGGCGCCGACGGCGCGGGCCTCGGGTCGGTGGCGGTCTCCCGCGACGAGCGGGACGCGGCGGGGGTCACGGCGGACGGCAGCGCGCTGTATGTGAGCGAGCTGGCGTCCGGCGCCGAGCGCGGCAAGCCGCGGCTGCGCAGCCAGGGCGGCAGCGCGGAGCACGGGCTGACGGCGCCGAGCTGGGACGGGCTGGGCGGTCTGTGGGTGGCCGACCGGGACCCGCAGCGGCCGCGGCTGCTGCGGCTGCGGGGTGGCACGAGCCCGGCGGACGAGGTGCGGCTGCCCAAGCTCGACGGCGGCCGGATCACGGCGCTGCGGGTCTCCGCGGACGGCGCTCGGATCGCGATGCTGGTCAAGCGCGCCGGGCACACCACGCTGCGGCTCGGCCGGATCGAGCGGCAGGGCACCGCGGCCTCCCCGAAGCTGTCGGTGCGGAAGCTGCACGCGATCGCGCCGAAGCTGCAGGACGTCGACACCGTCTCCTGGGCGGGCGACAGCCGGCTGGTGGTCGCGGGCCGGGAGTCGGACGGGGTACAGCAGCTGCAGTACGTGGAGACGGACGGCTCGCCCGCGAACGTACCGGAGGTACCCGGCCCGAGCGGTGTGGAGGCGGTGGCCGCCTCGGAGGACCAGACCCGGCCGCTGATCGCCGAGACCAGGGAGAACGGCATCGTGCGGCTGCGGCCGAACACGGACTGGAAGACCGTGGACGAGGACGGATCGGCGCCGGTCTACCCGGGCTAGGCCCCTGTACGGGGCCGATTGGGCTGGGGCCCGTGCTGGGCGAGCCCTCAGCCCGGGGCGGCCGGTTGTCCACATGTGCGCGGTTATCCACAGGGGGTGGCGCGCGGGCCCGGCCGCCGGGAGAGTGGTGGCCATGCGGAGCTGGTGGCAGGAGATCGCGGATCTGGTGCTGCCGGCCGACTGCGCGGGGTGCGGTCGGCCGGGCGGCACCCTGTGCGACCGGTGTCGGGAGGCGCTGCGCGGGTCCGGGGCGCGCCGGGTGCTGCCGAGCCCGGTGCCGCCGGGGCTGCCGGTGGTCCATGCGGCGGTGGAGTACGCGGACGAGGCCCGCGCGGTGCTGCTCGCGCACAAGGAGCGGGGAGTGCTGCGGCTGGCGTGGCCGCTGGGTGAGGCGCTGGCGGGGGCGGTGCGGGCGGTGTGCGGAGCTCGGCCTGCCCTGGCGGGTGAGGCGAAGGGGCGCGTCGCTGTCGAAAGGGAGAGCGAGCGCAGGCCGCGAGGGCTCTCATCGATATGCGGCTACCGCCGCACGGGCGGCCGAGCACGGTCGACCGTCGACAGGGGGCAGCCCCGGCCGAAGGCTGGGGGAGGCTTGAGCGCCCCGGAGGCGAACCGAGCACTGGGAAAGCCATTGCTGCTGGTGCCGGTGCCATCGGCGCGGCGTGCGGTGGGGGCGCGGGGTCATGACCCGGCCCGGCGGATCGCGCTCGCGGCGGCGGGTGTGCTGCGGGGCGGCGGCCGCCCTGTGAGGGTCCCGGCGGTGCTGCGGCAGCTGCGCCGGGTGACCGATCAGTCGGGGCTGGGCGCGCGGCAGCGCCGGGCGAATGTGTCAGGGGCGTTGGGGGTGGTACCCGGGGGCGATCGGCTGCTGGCGGCGGGCCCGGTGGTGCTGGTGGACGATCTGATGACGACAGGGGCGTCGCTCGCGGAGGCCGCGCGGGCGGTAACGGCGGCCGGTGGGCGGGTCGCGGGGGCCGCTGTGGTGGCCGCATCCCTGGTTCGTATCAATCGGAACTGAATACGAAGCTGCATCGTTGCAGGTGGTAAGGGCAGCAAAGCACCTGATCGGAGGTACGTGTCGGTAGGGGGTGCCGACACCCGTCCGGGCGAGCTATGTTCGGTTGTGAGGAATGGCGAGTGCTATGACTCGTAAATCCGCTTGGCGTGTTTTGCCTGCATTCTCGTGAGCCTTGAAACAAATGGGGTGGCGATCTTCCCCGTGGGAAGGAGGAGCTGAAAGCCGCCAAGCCGGTGGCTCCGGAAGACCCCGGAGCCTGGTGCACAAGGGATGAAGCTCCGCCAGTGAGCCGGAGCTACCCGGGAACGGAGTTCTGCGTGGACATCGTCGTCAAGGGCCGTAAAACAGAGGTGCCCGAGCGGTTCCGGAAGCACGTGGCCGAGAAGCTGAAGCTGGACAAGATCCAGAAGCTCGACGGCAAGGTGATCAGCCTCGACGTCGAGGTGTCCAAAGAGCACAACCCGCGCCAGGCCGACCGCGCGGACCGAGTGGAGATCACCCTTCGCTCGCGCGGCCCGGTGATCCGGGCAGAGGCCTCGGCGGCCGATCCGTACGCAGCGCTGGACCTGGCTGCAGGCAAGCTGGAAGCGCGGATGCGAAAGGAGCACGACAAGCGGCATACGCGCCGTGGCAACGATCGCATTCCGGCCAGCGATGTGGCCATCACCGTCCCCAACGCGGCGCGCATCAACGGGCATGGCGAGATCGCCGCCCAGCGCACGGCGGACACCGTCCCCACCACCAGGATGGGACCCCTGGAAGTACAGGGCGAGGGCCCCCTGGTGGTCCGGGAGAAGACCCACGCCGCGGCCCCGATGACGCTCGACCAGGCGCTCTACGAGATGGAGCTGGTCGGGCATGACTTCTACCTGTTCGTCGACTCCGACACCAATCAGCCGAGCGTCGTCTATCGGCGGCATGGCTATGACTATGGAGTGATTCATCTTCAGCCGGAGGCGTTCGTCGGCGAGGAGCCCGGCGGCGCCGGCGGTGCGCTCGGCGGCTGACCGGCCAACCGCGGAGCGAGCCGCATAGGCAGGAGGAGGTGCCCCGGGGCGCCCATGCGCCCCCCGGGGCACCTCTGTGCGACCACCGGGGGACTACGGCGGGACCACTCGCCGTCCGGGCATGAAATCATGGCCCAGCGGCCAACCGGCGTGGCGAGAGGACCGGTTGATGCCGTACAGCACCGTGCACCACAGTGTGCAGACCGCAAGGGCCATGGCCTTCAGGGGGAGGAACGATGGCGGACAGCTTCGGGCCCGTGTCCGACGATGGCGATGCCCAAGGCGTCAGTCCGGACAGGGGCGAGCCGCGCGGGGAACCGCGCAAGGAGCCGATTCGGGTCCTCGTAGTGGACGACCACGCGCTCTTCCGGCGTGGATTGGAGATCGTCCTGGCCCAGGAGGAGGACATTCAGGTCGTCGGCGAGGCGGGGGACGGAGCCGAGGCCGTGGACAAGGCGGCGGATCTGCTGCCGGACATCGTCCTGATGGACGTGCGCATGCCCAAGCGCGGTGGGATCGAGGCCTGTACCTCCATCAAGGAGGTGGCACCCAGTGCCAAGATCATCATGCTGACGATCAGCGACGAAGAGGCCGATCTCTACGACGCGATCAAGGCGGGTGCCACGGGCTATCTGCTCAAGGAGATCTCGACCGATGAGGTCTCGACCGCCATCCGGGCGGTGGCCGACGGGCAGTCCCAGATCAGCCCGTCGATGGCGGCCAAGCTCCTCACCGAGTTCAAGTCGATGATCCAGCGCACCGACGAGCGGCGGCTGGTGCCCGCGCCCCGGCTCACCGAGCGCGAGCTGGAGGTGCTCAAGCTCGTCGCCACCGGCAAGAACAACCGCGACATCGCCAAGGAGCTGTTCATCAGCGAGAACACCGTGAAGAACCATGTGCGCAACATCCTGGAGAAGTTGCAGCTGCACTCCAGGATGGAGGCCGTGGTCTATGCGATGCGGGAGAAGATCCTCGAGATCAGGTGACCGCCGCGGTGAGTGGCGCCGCGAGCTCCGGGCGGTCGACGCGCTCGATCCGCACGGAGTCGCACCCCACCCACCCGGCCGCCTCTCGCAGCGCCTCCGCCATGGGGGCCACGGCCTTGGCTGACTCCAGGGACACCTGCCGGGCGACCAGGGTCCTCCCCTCGCGGGCCGGGTCGACCCGGCCCAGCAGCCGCCCGCCCGACAGCAGCGGCATGGCGAAGTAGCCGTAGACGCGCTTGGGCCGGGGCACATACGCCTCCAGCCGGTGGGTGAAGCCGAAGATCCGCTCGGTGCGCGCCCGGTCCCATATCAGTGAGTCGAAGGGCGACAGCAGCGTGGTGCGATGCCACCCGCGCGGCGGGGTGGCCAGCGCCTCCGGGTCCGCCCAGGCCGGTGGGGACCAGCCCGCCACCGCCACCGGCACCAGCCCCGAGTCAGCGATCACCGCGTCGACCTGCTCGCCCTTGAGCCGGTGGTAGTCGGCGATGTCCGCGCGGGTGCCCACCCCCAGCGACTGCCCCGCCAGCCGGACCAGCCGCCGCAGACACTCCGTGTCGTCCAGATCGTCATGGAGCAGCGCGTCCGGCACGGCGCGCTCCGCCAGGTCGTACACCCGCTTCCAGCCGCGCCGCTCGGCGCACACCACCTCGCCGAACATCAGCGCCCGCTCGACCGCGACCTTCGCCGCCGACCAGTCCCACCACGGCCCGCCGTTCTTGGCGCCGCCCAGCTCCGTCGCGGTCAGCGGGCCCTCGGCGCGCAGCCGCTTCACCACCGTCTCGTACGCCCCGTCCGGCAGCTCGTGATTCCAGTGCGGACGGGTGCGGTAGGCGCGGCGCCGGAAGGCGAAGTGCGGCCACTCCTCGATCGGCAGCACACAGGCGGCGTGCGACCAGTACTCGAAGGCGTGGGTGCCGGTCCAGTACGCCGCTTCGACCGCTTCGCGCCCGACCGCGCCCAGCCGTGCGTACGGAATCAGCTCATGCGAGCGGGCCAGCACCGAGATCGTGTCCAGCTGGACCGCGCCCAGATGGCGCAGTACGCCCCGCACCCCGCCGCGCCGGTCCGGCGCGCCCAGCAGCCCCTGCGCGCGCAGCGCGATCCGGCGCGCCTCGTCGGCGGACAGGGTGATTTCTGGCGTGCGGTCCACGGTGGACCCGGGCGCGGGATTCGTCATGCGCGCCACCGTAGTGGCCGCCACTGACAAGCCCCCGGACCGGCGGCCCGGCATCCGGCCGGGACCGGCTCTCAGACGGCCGGCACCTGGTCCGGAACCTCGGCCGGCAGATACGGCGTGGTCGACGGCAGCCCCCAGTCCGAGGGCAGCAGCGAGCCCCGCCAGGCGTCCCGCCGCGTCCCCTGGTGGACGATCCGCGCCCGGTCCGTGCCCTCCATCCGGAAGCCCGCCCCGAGCGCGACCGCGCGCGAGCCCTCGTTCCCGGCCTCGGCGCACCACTCCAGCCGCTCCACCCCCAGCCGGGTGAACGCCCACTCGATCACGGCCCGTGCCGCCTCGCCCGTGTATCCGCGCCGCCGGTGCTCCCGTACCGTCCAGTAGCCCAGCTCGGCCTGGTGCTCGGCGGTGCGCAGCTGGGCCAGCCGTACCAGCCCCATCGCCCCGACGAGGACGCCGTCACGCTTGGTGACCACCGCGAAGTCATAGGTGATGTCATCGCGCCAGTGCTCCGCGCAGATCCGTCCGGTGAGGTCCTCCGCGTGCGCGCGCTCGTACGGAGAGGGCACGGTGGTCCAGCGCTGGATGTCCGGGTCCTGACAGGCGGCGTGGACGGCGTCCGCGTCCGAGGGCCGGAAGGGGCGCAGGGTGAGGCGCTCGGTGGTGAGGGTGACAGGCTCCATGCGTCCCGAGTCTGCGTCGACGCCGTCACGCAGCGCGAGCGGTTTTGCCGAATTGCCGAAGCGGATGGGCACCCGGGGGGCCTCTCGCGCGTTGACACAGTGGAGGTGACACCAGGCCCGCGTAGTGACGGACCTCCCGGCATGGCGGGGTCTGTCTTACGATGGCCGTTGCGGCGGGGCCTGCGCCCCTTGACAATGCCGCCCCAGCGCACCCCGACCGTGCCAGGCCCGACCGGCAAGGAGCCAGCCTACGTGTCCGTCCTCAACAAGCTCATGCGTGCAGGCGAAGGAAAGATCCTGCGCAAGCTGCACCGCATCGCGGACCAGGTCAATTCCATCGAAGAGGATTTCTTGAGCCTCTCCGACGCCGAGCTGCGCGCCCTCACCGACGAGTACAAGCAGCGGTACGCGGACGGTGAGAGCCTCGACGACCTGATGCCCGAAGCGTTCGCCACGGTGCGCGAGGCGGCCAAGCGGGTGCTCGGCCAGCGCCACTACGACGTCCAGCTGATGGGCGGTGCGGCGCTCCACCTCGGGTATGTCGCCGAGATGAAGACCGGTGAGGGCAAGACCCTCGTCGGCACCCTGCCCGCGTATCTGAACGCGCTGTCCGGCAAGGGCGTCCATCTGATCACGGTCAATGACTACCTGGCCGAGCGTGACTCCGAGTGGATGGGCCGGGTGCACAAGTTCCTCGGCCTCGAGGTCGGCTGCATCCTCGCCAATATGACCCCGGCGCAGCGCCGCGAGCAGTACGCGTGCGACATCACCTACGGCACCAACAACGAGTTCGGCTTCGACTATCTGCGCGACAACATGGCGTGGTCGCAGGACGAGCTGGTGCAGCGCGGTCATAACTTCGCGATCGTCGACGAGGTCGACTCGATCCTCGTCGACGAGGCCCGTACGCCGCTGATCATCTCCGGCCCGGCCGACCAGGCCACCAAGTGGTACGGCGACTTCGCCAAGCTGGTCACCCGCCTGTCCAGGGGCGAGGCCGCCGATCTCCAGAAGGGCAAGGAGGAGACCGGGGACTACGAGGTCGACGAGAAGAAGCGCACCGTCGCCATCCATGAGTCCGGCGTCACCAAGGTCGAGGACTGGCTGGGCATCGACAACCTGTACGAGTCCGTCAACACCCCGCTGGTCGGCTACCTCAACAATGCCATCAAGGCCAAGGAGCTCTTCAAGAAGGACAAGGACTACGTCGTCATCGACGGCGAAGTCATGATCGTCGACGAGCACACCGGCCGTATCCTCGCCGGCCGCCGCTACAACGAGGGCATGCACCAGGCGATCGAGGCGAAGGAAGGGGTGGACATCAAGGACGAGAACCAGACGCTCGCCACGATCACCCTGCAGAACTTCTTCCGCCTCTACGACAAGCTCTCCGGTATGACCGGTACGGCGATGACCGAGGCCGCCGAGTTCCACCAGATCTACAAGCTCGGGGTCGTCCCGATCCCGACCCACCGCCCCCTCGTCCGCCTCGACCAGTCCGACCTGATCTACCGCACCGAGGTGGCGAAGTTCGACGCGGTCGTCGACGACATCGCCGAGAAGCACCAGAAGGGCCAGCCGGTCCTGGTCGGCACCACCTCCGTGGAGAAGTCCGAGTACCTCTCGCAGCAGCTCGCCAAGCGCGGCATCCCGCACGAGGTGCTCAACGCCAAGCAGCACGACCGAGAGGCGCAGATCGTCGCCCAGGCCGGCCGTAAGGGCTCCGTCACCGTCGCGACGAACATGGCGGGCCGCGGCACCGACATCAAGCTCGGCGGCAACCCCGACGACCTCGCCGAGGCCGAGCTGCGTCAGCGCGGTCTGGACCCGCTGGAGCACCCCGAGGAGTGGGCGGCCGGGCTGCCCGCCGCCCTGGAGAAGGCCGAGGCCGCGGTCAAGGCCGAGTTCGAAGAGGTCAAGGAGCTCGGCGGGCTGTATGTGCTGGGCACCGAGCGCCATGAGTCGCGCCGGATCGACAACCAGCTGCGCGGCCGCTCCGGCCGTCAGGGCGACCCCGGCGAGTCCCGCTTCTACCTCTCCCTCGGCGACGACCTGATGCGGCTGTTCAAGGCGCAGATGGTCGAGCGCGTGATGGCCATGGCGAACGTGCCGGACGATGTGCCGATCGAGAACAAGATGGTCACGCGGGCCATCGCGTCCGCCCAGTCGCAGGTCGAGCAGCAGAACTTCGAGACCCGTAAGAACGTTCTGAAGTACGACGAGGTGCTGAACCGGCAGCGCGAGGTCATCTACGGCGAGCGCCGTCGCGTCCTGGAGGGCGAGGACCTGCAGGAGCAGATCGGCCACTTCATGGACGACACCATCGACGCCTACATCCAGGCCGAGACGGTCGAGGGCTTCGCGGAGGAGTGGGACCTGGACCGGCTGTGGGGCGCCTTCCGGCAGCTCTACCCGGTGAAGGTGACCGTCGAAGAGCTGGAGGAGGCGGCCGGCGACCGCGCCGGGATCACCGCCGAGTTCATCGCGGAGTCCATCAAGGACGACATCCACGAGCAGTACGCCGCGCGTGAGGAGCAGCTGGGCTCCGAGATCATGCGTGAGCTGGAGCGGCGGGTCGTGCTGTCCGTCCTCGACCGCAAGTGGCGCGAGCACCTCTACGAGATGGACTACCTCCAGGAGGGCATCGGGCTGCGCGCGATGGCCCAGAAGGACCCGCTGGTCGAGTACCAGCGCGAGGGCTTCGACATGTTCCAGGCCATGATGGACGGAATCAAGGAGGAGTCCGTCGGCTACCTGTTCAACCTGGAGGTCCAGGTCGAGCAGCAGGTCGAGGAGGTCCCGGTCGAGGCGGCGGAGGACAAGGCCGCGCTGGCGGCGGACCTCCAGGACGCGGTGCCGGCGGGCGCGTCGTCCCAGGCTCCGGGTGCCGCGGGCCGTCCGGAGATCCGCGCCAAGGGCCTGGACACCCCGCAGCGGCCGGACCGGCTGCACTTCTCCGCCCCGACGGTGGACGGCGAGGGCGGCATCGTGGAGGGCGACTTCACCAACGGTGACACGCCGCCGGCGCCGCGGTCGGAGGCCGATGGGCTGACGCGGGCGGAGCGGCGTAAGGCCAACAAGGGTGGCCGCCGCCGCAAGAAGTAAAGGCGTCTGTACGTCCGAGCGTTTGTAGCGTTTGTGGCGTTTGTACGGGCCGGGTCACCGCGGATATGCGCGGGACCCGGCCCGTTGCGTTGTCATCCGAGTGGCCCGAGGTCGAACGCGGCGCACCGCCAGCGGGCGTCGGCGCCGAGCTCCAGCCGGAAGGCGAGCGCGCTGAGCCGTTCGCCGGAGGCGATCCGGGCGAACGCCTCGATGACCCCGTGGCGCGGCTGGTACTCGCCGCAGCGCCGTACGACGGGCGCGCTGGAGCGGCCGTCGGCGGGGCGCAGCGGGGCGCGGGGCGCGAGCGCGATGAGCTGGTCGTAGGCGGCCGGGAGGGCGTGTCCGAGCAAGGTGTGGACGGGGCGCTGGCCGCTGAGGGTGAGCAGCAGCCGGTTGGCGAACCAATACCGCGGCAGCCGCTCCCGCTGCCTGCGCAGGGCGCCGGCAGGCACGGCCCGTGGCACGGGGCCGGTGGCGGCGGGTACGGCTTGCGGTACGGGGTGCGGTGCGGGACTGGTGGTGGCGGGTCGTCGGGGGTCCCGCCGCCCCGGCGGCCCGCTGCGCCTCGCCGCCACGGCGCGCGCTGCGGGGTCGGTGGTGGCGGGTACGGCGTGTGCTGCCGGGTCGGTGGCGGTGGGTACGGCGCGTGGTGCGGGGCCGGGGGTGCCCGGCCGTGGGGAGTCCGGCCGCCCCGGGGGCCTGTTGCGCCCCGTCACGGCGTGTGCTGCCGGGCCGGTGGAGGCGGGCGCGGGGCGTGGTGCGGGGCCAGCGGTGGCGGGCGCGGGGTGCGGCATGGGGTCGGTGGCGGCGGGCGCGGGGCGTGGTGCGGGGCCAGCGGTGGCGGGCGCGGGGTGCGGCACGGGGTCGGTGGTGGCGGGCACGGCGTGTGCTGCCGGGTCGGTGGCGGCGGGTACGGCGCGTGGTGCGGGATCGGTGGCGGTGGGTACGGCGCGTGGTGCGGGGCCGGGGGTGCCCGGCCGTGGGGAGTCCGGCCGCCCCGGGGTCCTGCTGCGCCCCGTCAGGGCGTGCGCGGCCGGGCCGCACCAGCTCGTGGGCGGTCTGCGGGCGTCGATGGGCTATGTCGGCTCGGCGAACGTGGCGGAGCTGAAGGAGAAGGGCCGCTTTGTGCGGATC